>JBLHKE010000001.1:0-48647 GCA_047619485.1 Verrucomicrobiales bacterium
TCTGAAATCACCAACATGGTGCAGAGGATCGGTTCAGGTCATTTTGGCACCCGTCTGTCAACCGATCGCCACGACGAGTTCGGGGTGGTTGCCGGGAGTATCAACGCGATGGCCGAGTCCCTCCAGGAGCGCGACGCGCTCAAGGGTGCCCTGTCCCGCTATGTTTCGCGAGATGCGGCGCGCCGCTTGATCGAGGAAAAGATGCTGCCGACGCTGCGCGGCGAGAAGCGCGATGTGACGGTGCTCATTGCAGACATCGCGAATCTTAACCTCGTCGCCGACCGGCTCCCGCCGGAGCAGCTTGTCGAGCTGCTCAATGAGTACTTCGAGGCGATGGTGGAAATTATCTTCCACCACAGCGGCACGATTGACCGCCTGCTTGGCAACCGCCTGATTGCCGTCTTCGGTGCGCCGATCAACGACGAGCACAAGGAGCGACACTCCATCAACGCCGCCATTGAGATGCGCCAAGAGCTGGCGCGCCTCAACCTGAAGTGGCAACTCGGCGGCGAGGAGAGCTTCCGCCTTGGGGTCGGGATCCACACCGGCCAATCGTTGCTCGGCAACATCGGCACCTGCGGCAATGTAGAATTTACTGTCCTCGGTGACTCGGTCGACACCGCCACCTTGATCGGTAGTAAGAGTGAAGAATTTTCTACTGACACGCTCGTTTCTGAGACTACGGTCGAAAAGGTACGCGATGAGTTCAGCTTCGACGAGGTCGGGGATGTTCAGCCGCGTGGCCTCTCAGACTTCATCCGCCTCTACTCGGTGCGCCAACTCGCCCCAGCGTAGCAGCGGCCAAACCAAACAGGACTACATGAAACGATCGAAATTGACCATCGCGCTAGCCGTGATCGCCCTTGCTAGTTGCGACAAGCACTCTTCCGAGGAGCCCGTTGCCGAACCGCAGCAAAAAGCACCTGCCAAAACTGAATCTACCTCAGAGGAGAGTCGCACCAAACCGGTGCCGCCACTCGAAGAGCCGTTTATGAAAGACATCGATGCCAAGCAGGCAGGTGAATTTTTCAAGCTTCAGCGGCCGTTGGTCGTGCTCGACGTGCGCACACCGGGCGAATTCGCTGCCGGCCATCTCAAGGGGGCGGTCAATCTCGATTTCAACAGTGCTGCCTTCAAAGAGGAACTCGCTGCCCTCGATCCTGAAAAAACTTACCTGATGCACTGCCAGAGCGGTGGGCGGAGCGGTAAGGCAAAAGCGGCATTCACCGAGTTGGGGTTCAAGTATCTCTACCACCTTGATGGCGGATACGCGGCATGGGAAGACGCCGGGCTACCGACAGAGAAATAGTTGGATATTTTTGGTTACCAGTAACTTGTGGGAAATGTAGGTTTGTCCTGATTAAATAAGGTTAAGAGGCCTGAATTATCTTATTGACTTAAAAGTTTAGCTGAGTAAAACTGCAACCGCGCCAGAGGACTACCGCTGGTTTGATGGCGCATTAGACTGATTAGATCGCCACAGTTTCTGTTGTTTTCTGTGTCCTTTTCAGAATCGGGGAGCTCGTCATGAGCTCCTCGATTTTTTTTGCCCAGATCGATCCCGAGACAGGTGACTGCTTTGGGTTTGTCAAAATTGGTATCCCGGGTGACTACTCACGTTCTTATGAAAAGCATGACTGGATTCGGCCGCGCCGAGATCGTTCTCGGCGGCCGCAAATTTCGCGCCGAGGTCGCATCGGTAAACCGCAAGCAGACCGACATCGTCGTCAACCTGCCGCGCGACCTCGCCGAACTCGAACCGCAGGTGCGTGCGCTCGTCGGTCGTGCCGTCTCGCGCGGTCGCATTAACGTCTACCTAGCCTGCGAGGTTGCCGGCGAACAGCATGGCTCACTGCAAGTCGACCACGAGCTCGCCAAGCAATACCGCGACGCCCTCGCCGATCTCAGCAAGGAGCTCGGCACGGAGTTGAGTCTCACCGGCACTGATCTGCTGCGCGCGCCGGGCGTCCTGACCGTGGCGGACACCAGCATCGAGGTCGATGCCGCCTGGCCCGCCATCGAGAAAGTCACGCGTAAGGCGATGACCGAACTGATCAAGATGCGGCGCGCTGAGGGCAAGCACCTGCAAGACGATCTGGGCACACGCCTCTCGGCTCTGCAGGCTGAGGTCGAGGCCGTCAAGAAACTCGCCCCTAGCGTCATCGACAGTCATCGTGCCAATTTGAAACGCCGCCTCGCTGATGGCGGGCTGGAGATCGACCTCGCCGACGAGCGCATCCTCAAAGAGATCGGCCTGTTCTCCGACCGCTCGGATATCAGCGAGGAGACCACGCGCCTCGCCAGCCATTTCAAGCAGATGGCGAAATATGTGAAGAGCAAGGAGCCCGTCGGCCGCGCCATGGACTTCCTCTCTCAGGAGATGAACCGCGAGCTCAACACCATCGGCTCTAAGGCCAACAATGCTACCATTGCGCAGCACATCGTCAACGCCAAGACCGAGCTGGAGAAGATGCGTGAACAGGTGCAGAACGTGGAATAATCGAACCATGTCCAACTCCTCCACCCCCAGCCGCCTCGGCATCCTCTGCGTCGTCTCCGGACCATCAGGCGCCGGCAAGACCACGCTCTGTCACGCGCTGAGCGAGGCGGATCCAAACGTCGTCTACTCCGTCTCGTGTACCACCCGCAAGCCGCGCCCCGGTGAGATCGATGGCAGCGACTACCACTTTTTGAGCACCGAGAACTTCCTCGAGCGCGCTGCCGCTGGTGAGTTCCTCGAGCACGCGCCCGTGCATGATCGCCACTACGGCACGCTGCGCAGCTGGGTGACCGAGCGTTTGGAAAAAGGTCTCGACATCGTCATGGACATCGATGTCGACGGTGGCGCCCAAGTGCGTGCCAGTGACGACCCGCTGATCACCGCGGCGCGGGTCGATATCTTCGTCCGCCCGCCGGACAACGCCGAACTCGAGAACCGGCTGCGTAGCCGTGGGACCGAGAGCGAGGAGGAATTTGCGCTGCGCATGAAGAATGCGCTGGCCGAGATCGAGCACTGGCCGCGCTACCAATACCAAATCCTCAGTGGTTCGAAGGGCGAAGACTTCGCCAAGTTTCGGAGCATCATCGAGGCCGAACGCCTGCGCACCTCACGCCTGGCAGTAGGGGAGCGCGAGTGATCCTGGGCAGCGGGTTGGACAGGCGGCGACGCCTCTGGATCGCGGCTACCTGCCTCGTCGTGGTGGTGATCGGGCTCGCCTCGCGCAGCCGCGTGATCCCGATGCCTGCATTTTTCGTCAAGTACGCCGGGGATACCCTGTGGGCGGTGCTCGTGTTTTTGCTGCTGGCCTTCCTCAGACCCCGGTTCGACGTGCTGCGGCTCGCTGGTGGCGCTCTCGTCATCGCTTTCGGGGTAGAACTCCTACAACTCTACCAGGCGCCGTGGCTCAACTCGATCCGCGATACCTTGCCGGGGCGTCTCGTCCTCGGGCAGGGCTTCCTGTTCTCGGACCTCATCTTGTACATGGTTGGCATCGGCTCCGCTGCCATCCTTTACCAGTGGATGACCGAGAAGACCTTTGCTCGCGCCAGCGTGATCTGCGCTGTGGGGTTCGCCCTCTTCATGATCATTGTCGTGATCGCGTGCAACGTCGGACATGGACAGCAGCTGTTCAGCATGATGGACCAGGTCCCCGGGAGGGACAAGACTGGCCACTTCGTGCTGATGGGGATGCTCTCGTTCCTGCTGGTGATCATGCTCGTCCCGAGGATGAAATCGGATCGGCCGAAAGCGGCGCTGATCGTCATGGCCGTGGTGGCACTGGTGATCACCTTAGAGGAAGGTTCACAGTACTTCATCAGCTCACGCACCTTCTCCCTCGCAGACCTGGGCTGCAGCCTAGCCGGTGTGATCGCTTTCGGGGCGATCGCTTACGTGTTCGTCAGGAAATAGCCTACCACTTCGCGTCCGGCGCGAGCAGCTTGGCCTCGTCTAGTGGGATTGGCAGGAGCAAGAACTTGCTGCTGTAGCGGCCGCGGTTGTGTTGCTGGCAGCAGGTGTAGCAGGAGGAGTGGCGCGCGAGCTTCTTGACGCGTGGCACGACCACCCCGCAGCTGCGGCACTGGTAGGCGAGCTTGCGCTTCATGCGGCGGCGCTCGATCGGCAGGTCGTGGCAGCGTTTCTCGCCCGGGATGCCAAGGTCAGCACAGGCCTGCTGCCACTGGCGACCGTGGGCCTGGATGCGGCGGTTGCCGACGCGGAATTGTGCCACCAGGTGGGCCAGCTCGTGGCGCATCGTGCGATCCGGCTCCTCGGGCTGGAACTCGCGCAGCTTCGGGTTGAGGTCGATGGTCGCGTCGTTGTAGTGCGCGAGGCCCGCTGTGGTGGTGAGCCGCGAGTGCCAGAAGACGCGCACATGCTTGCCCAGCTCTTCCAAGCCTAACATTGCCACCAATTCGCGGCACTGCTGGGTGAGCACGACGTCCAGCACCCGCCCGCGGATCACTGGGAAGGATTGTTTGGCGGCGGGCTTCTGGCTGGGCTGGTGGGCTCCTCTGGGGGCGTGGGTCGGGCTGTCCGTCTCGGGCTTCTTCTCTGGAGTGGCCGTCTTTAACAGCTTCGCAAAGTCGAAAAACAGCTGCTTTCGGGCGTCTGGCATGTGCTTTCGGTTGGCGTTGGCGATGTTGGTTTCATCAAATCTCTTCCTGGGTATTCAGCGGCTGGCGGCCTGCGCCTTGCTCTCCTGATCATTGCGGAACGCTGCCTTGTTGAGCAACTTCGACTGGTCGAAGCCCTCGATCGCCAACAGGCTGTCGGGTGGGATGCTCTCCATGAGGAAGACGTTCGCACCGACGGTGCTGCGTGCCCCAATCACTGTGGCGCCGCCAAGGATGGTGGCGTTCGGGTAGATGATCGCGCCGTCCTCGACGCTGGGGTGACGTTTGTGCTCGGTGCCTTTCACGAGGTTGCCCTCCTCGTCTTTCTGGAAGCTGCGCGCGCCGAGTGTGACTCCGTGGTAGAGCTTCACATGATCGCCGATGATGCAGGTCTCGCCGACCACGACGCCGGTGCCGTGGTCGATGAAGAAGTGGCTGCCGATCTGAGCTCCCGGGTGGATGTCGATGCCGGTCTTCTCGTGCGCCCACTCGGTCATCATGCGCGGGATCAGCGGCAGGTCTTCGCGGTAGAGAACGTGCGCCATGCGCTGGATGGCGATCGCCTCGATGCACGGGTAGGAGAGGATGATCTCCTCGAAACTGCGCGCGGCCGGATCGCCCTCGTAGGCGGCCTCGACGTCGGTTCTGAGGAGCCGCCGCACGGTCGGCAGCTCGCGCAAGAACGCACACACGACCCGCTCTGCCTCCTCGGAGTGATCCTGCGCGTCCTGGGCGCGCAGTTTCAAGCTGCGGGCGACCTCGTGCTTCAGTTGCGACACGACTTTGGCGACGCGCTCGGTGGTGAGCAACTCGAGCTCCTCGGAACGCACCGCCTCGGAATCGAGGAAGCCGGGGAAAGCGAGTTGCAACAAGTCCTGGCACGCCAGTTCGATGGCGCGTTTCGACGGCAGGTTCGAGCAGTCGATGTGGTTGATCCCCCCGACATCGCAGTAAGAAGCCATCAGGCTGGCGACGATGTCTTTTATTTCACAATCCATGCAGTTCTGAAAATTCGGTATCGCGCTTAGGTCGAGCCGTAATTTTCACTATGTCGAGAAGTTTTGGGGTGCCAAACGATTTCTGGAATCAGTGGAGTGGTGGCGCGGCATGTATTTTGAATAGAGGAGACGTTGTCGTGGTCTAATCTATCCGTATGGAAACCCGCTCGGTGTGCTCGATTTTGTTTTTGTTGCTAGTTTGGATACCGATCTTGGTCGGTCGAGATCTGCCGAGTGCAGAAGTCTTGGAGGATCGCCTAGCCAAGATTCTCGCTGATGCTGAGGTCGAGCAGAGGGCGGCACTACAGACTCTGGATGATCAATTCCTGCGCCGGCTGGAGGTGCTGCGGGCGGGGTTCGAAAAGACCGGCGATGAGAATGCGGTCAATGCTGTAAGGTTGATGCAGAAGGCAATCGCTGGCGATGCACCGGCAGCTCCAGGCGGAACCTGGCCGGCGGGCGTGGAGGAGGCGCAGAGAATCTACGATGAGACGAGGACGAGTCTGATACGCTCGGGCGAACACAAGGCGCTGGTGCTCCGTGGCGCGCTGGTCAGAAGGCTGGAGATTATCGGGGCTGAGTTCACGGCGAAGGGCGAAGTCCAGCAAGCTTGGAGGGTGCAGCGGCGGATCCAATTGTATGCCCTGAATGACGAGGAGCTGAACGCAGCTGGAATCGGGAGGGTGAAGTTTTTCGGCGCGGAAGTCGATGTGGCCCGCGTGGTGTTCATCGTCGATTTCTCGGGTTCGATGAGTCAGGGCCTCCGCTTGCCGATGTTGAAAAAGGAACTCGATCAGGCATTGCGGACGCTGCCGCCGCGCGTGTCTTACAATGTGATCTACTACTCGCACCGCCCATGGCTTAGTGGCGAAAATGTCGGCAGTGCCCCGTTCCGGGATGCGTCGGATGATCGGGATCGCCTCCCCTGGCGGGTGGCCAACGCAGCGAATGTGAAACAGAGCCGGGAGCAACTCGCCAACATGCAAATCGGTGGTGCGACCAACTGGATTCCGCCACTGCGCCTCGCGCTCGCGATGGCGCCCGTTCCAGAAGCGATCTGCCTCATCACCGACGGCGAAGCGTCAGACGCGGAGGAACTCTTGCTCGAGCTGGGCACGCTCAACCCAGACCAGGTGCCGATCCACACCTGCGCCATGGAAGTCGGCGGACCTGTTTTTAAATTGATCATCAAGCTTGCCGAAAAGACCGGGGGCAAATTTTCGATCGTACACGGAGGGGTGCTCCACGTCGGCGAGAAGGCACGACGGTTCACGGGCGAAGAGTTCGCGCCGGAGAAGTGAGGGGACAGACCAACCCGCAGGCGAGCTAGGGATTGTCTTGGCCAAGCGAGCAGCTAGTCCCTTGCATGGAGCTCTTCTACCTGATTTCGATCCTCGTTGCGCCTGGCCTCCTCATGGCAGTGCCCGCCGTATCTCAGGGGCGCGGCTTTCTGGGCTATCTCCACGCGGCCGTGGTTGCCACGATGGGCATCACTTTCCCGCTGTTCACCTTTGTGATGAGCTCGCTCCTGCTCCCGGATTGGAAAGGGGATTCCGCGTTCGGCTGGCTCGGTTGTTTCCACGCCGGAAAGATTGCCTTGCTGCCGCTGGTGCTGTGGGCATGTGTTGCATTCTACGCGCTGGCCGTTCTCAAAACCCCGAACCGGACGCAGCCTTGGATCGTCTTGGGGATCGTCACCGGAGCGACCATTGCTAGCCTATGTACGATGATCGGTGCCCTGATCCATCTAGGAGGTGGCCTTGGGCTGGGTTTCTTCTTATTTGTTCCCCTCTACCTGTCACAATGGCTCATTTGGCTGTCAATCAACCTAGTGCGCGAGGCGAGGATTTCCCCGTGCACCTACCTCATCAATCTAGCCGCCTCGTCTCCGTTCTGGTTGGTCACCGTCTACTGGACGCGCGATGCTTACGAGAAATTACCCGACCAAGCACCTCAGAACTGCTTCGTTGTGACCGCCGCCTCGCGTGGCACACCTTGGTTGGTAGGGCCGATGGAGGAGGTCGAACGCTCTGGTGGAATCCGCCAGGTGAACCAGCAACTGGTTCGGTTCTGGCGCCTCGAGGAGTGCTGGTCCGCCCGATCGCCGGGCAGCCACCACTGTTTTCGGGCCATCTACAATCGCATCGGCCCACGGTTGGCCGCTCGGATTAGACACCCGCAGGCAGCCGATCTGGCCTATTTGATGTTGAAGCCGCTCGAGTGGCTCGCTGCGATGGCCACGTGGTCAGCACGGCGGAACCGGTGAGGCCTCCAGGTCAAAAATCTGCGTCAATTTGCGATTTAAACCCAAAGCATCGCGGTGAGCCCAGCGTTGACAGTCCCGCGCGATGCCGCTTTAGTCTTCCGAACTGCCAACAAAGATGAAATTTCGCCAAATCCTTCTCGCCCTCGCCTCCCTGCCGCTGCTCTTTTTAGTCGCCTGCTCTAGCTCCCCCAAAGGCGACACGGTGATGAAGCGCCCGGACTACTTCTACTTAGACCCGAGCGTCCGCGTGCAAAGCGCTGACGAAATGGTGAATTTCGAGAGCCGCCACCTCCTCTACGGTGCCGTCTCCAAGGAGGAGCGCCGCACGCGCGAGGGCCACTACTACTCTTTCCCGTGGACCACGACGGACAAGACCTCCGAGGCCTCGCTGTTGTTCGAATACCGCCAGCAAAATACCGGTGCCGAAGTCCACGCGCTGCGCGTCCCAATCGAGCGCGTGCGCCGCAAGAATGTCACCGAGGTCGAGATCGTCGGTGAGCCCTTCCAGCTGAACGGGAAAGTTACCGCCTGGCGCGCGACCATCGAGCGCAACGGTAGCTCGGTCACCAGTAAGCAGTCCTATCTCTGGGAGTAGAGCTCGCACCATTCCACCGGCACATGCATTGGCACCGGGCGGGTCGGGCGATCCATTGATCTGCCCTGCGTGCAGATCTCTAGGTCACGCACCTTGCCGTGAGCATTTCGGAGATCCGAAATGGTGGTTGCGATCGGCTTCTCCAGAGATCCAGTTGGTTTCAACGATCACGAACCCGCTCCTGCCATGTCCCGAAAATCACGCTTGAGGAGTCGATCGGGTGTTGCGTTCTGGGTTTGATTGAAGCAGCTTGCAAACCGCTTTGAATATCTCCCCAACTGAGCGTCGCCCCACGCCGATCGCCGTGCCGCAAGCAGCTTCCATTTTCGTCAGTCATTTCGCCAACAAAGTCGCGTGGATTCGTGTCGCCGGGAAGGGTAATTTGCACAACAGCCCGCGGCTGCTGAGCTTCGCCAAGTGCATGATCAGCAAGGGGGAGGCGCGGCTGGTAGTCGACCTCGAAGACTGCCCGGTGATGGACTCCACCTTCATGGGCACGCTCACCGGGATCTCGCGACGCTTGAAGAAACTCGATGGCGGCATGCTCGAGGTCATCAACGCCAACGAGCGCAATGTCGAGCTGATCGAGAGCCTCGGCCTCGATTTCATCCTCACGCTCGACACCGATGGGTCGTGCTGGAAGAGTGAGCGCCAAGCCATTTCCAAACAGTTCCGTGATGCCGCAATCGAGCACGAACTCGAGCCCGAGGAGTTGAGCAAGGAGGAGAAGACCGAATTCATCCTCGAGGCCCACGAGAACCTCACCGAGGCCAACCCTGAGAATATCCCTCGTTTCGAAGACGTGATCTGTTACTTGAAGCAGGAGGCGGAGGGGAGCTAGCAGCACGCAGCCGAAGCTTGGCGAAAACGCATCAACCAGACCTTGCTCCGCCGCGTTTTTGCCCTTTAATGAACGCGGCCCGAAAGTCACAAGAGCAGGCCCGCTCTCGAGATGCCACCTCCAGCCAACGATCCATCCCCGCCCGACTCCGAGCGTCCCGCCAACGAGGACGACGCTGAGCCCTTCCCAGCCGTACCATTACCGGAGGATTTCGAGAGCGCCCTCGAGCTGATCGCTAAGATGCGTGTCGAGATCGCCAAGCTTCGCCAAGAGCGTGAGGACATCGAGGTGGAGGAGAAACGCATGTTCGAGTTCCTCCACGGTCTCGGCGAGGCGCTTACCAGCGAGACCGCCGCCTCCTTAAGGTCCCTCCACCGCATCATCGTGCAGGGCATTTCGATGGTCGTCGAGGCCAGTGGCGGCGCGCTCTACCTGCTCGACGATTCCGGCCAGACCCTAGTGCCACGCTACCTCTCAACGTCCTGCCCACCGCTGCTGCCAATCCCACAAAAAGTCCGCAGCCAGATGGCGAAGAATCCCAACGCGATCGTCAGCTACCTCGGCCTGACCAGCATCCCGCGCGACAAGAGTTTCATCGGCCAGGCGCTGACCACCGGCGAGCCGATCAAGATCGACCGTCTCGGCGAGCACCCGGAATTCGGCGAGGGGGTCGCGGAGTTCCGCAGAGACGTCACCGCCCTAGTCGCACCGCTGCTCTACGGCGACAAAGAGCTCGGCGTGGTCGCGGTCGGCCACGCTACCAGAGGCAACACCTTCACGAAGAACGATTACGACGTCTTTGTCTCCGCCGCCGAGCAGTCCGCTTTCACCCTTGGCAACGCCATCGCGCACAAGGAGGCGACCAAGAACCGCAAGCTTGAGAAAGAGATCCGCACCGCGCGCGACGTGCAGAAAATCCTGCTCCCGGGGAGCGACCCTAAAATCCCCGGCTACAACATCGCCGGCACCAACATTCCTGCCAGCCTTGTCAGCGGCGACTACTTCGACTTCATCGAGGTCGACGAGAACCACCTCGGCATCGTCATTGCCGACGTCTCGGGAAAGGGGATCGGCGCTTCGCTGATCATGGCCATGTGCCGCAGCGTGATTCGCGCCAACGCCGCCTACAATCACTCGCCCGCCAACGTCCTGCGCGCCGCCAACCGCCAGCTCTTCCCGGACATCCGCGAGGACATGTTCATCTCGCTCGCCTACGCTATCCTCGACTTGCGCAGCGGCGAGCTGCTCCTCGCCCGCGCCGGTCACGATCCTCCACTACACTTCATCAAGGAGACCGGTGAGATCCGCCCGGTCAAACCCAAGGGCATCGCGATCGGTATCGACGACGGCGAGGTTTTCGACCGTGCCATCGCCGTCGAGACCATCCAGCTCGAGCCGGGCGACACCTTTCTGCTCTACACTGACGGCGTCAACGAGGCGCTCGATGTGGAGGGGGAGGAATACGGCATGGACGCCCTGCTCGAGGTCTTTCGCGCGCAGTCGTCGAAAACTTCCGCCGGTCTGGTCGAGAGCATTACCTCTGAGATTCGCGGCTTCGCTGGCAGCGCCGCACAAAATGACGACATCACCTTGATTGCAGTCCAAAAACAATGAATAGTCCCATCCCTTGCAAACCGGCGGGGGACAGTAATTTTCAGACGGAACGCATTCAAAATCAATGAGCGAGCAAGAAACCGAACCAGCCGAAGACAACATCGTTGATCTCGAAGTAGAAATCCCGGAACCGCCCGAGCAGGCACACGCACAAGCCGATACCGAAGGGGAGAACGCGGCTCCAGTGGAACCTGAGATTTCCAAAGACCCGCTCACCGTGGCCAAGGAAGAACTCGCCCAGTGGCGCGACACCGCTCTGCGCACCAAGGCCGACTTGGAAAATTTCCGCAAGCGCTCTGCACGCGATCGCACCGACGCGATCAAATTCGGCAACACTTCCCTCCTCGAGGAGCTAGTTCCAATCGTTGACAACTTCGAGATGGGGCTCGCCGCGGCGACCGCCAACGGTGCTGAGTCCAGCATCGCCCAGGGCATGGGCATGGTGCAGAAACAACTCACCGATTTCCTCGCCAACAACGGTCTCAAAGAAGTCGAGACCAATGGCAAGGAATTCAACCCCAACTTGCACGAGGCGCTCTCGCAGCAGGCCAGCGACGAGGTGCCAGAGGGCACGATCATCAGCACCATGCGTAAGGGTTACCAACTCCACGATCGACTCCTGCGCGCCGCCAACGTCGTCGTCTCGAGTGGCCCAGGGGGCCAGTAAAAGGTAAAAAGTGGGAAGGTGAAAAGTCCAGATAGTCTGGCTTAGCCAGACGACGAACCTTTTGCCTTTAACTTTCCCACCTTTCCACTCTAGAGCGAAGCATGAGCGAAAAACGAGATTACTACGAGATCCTCAGCGTCAGCCGTGACGCCGAAGGCACCGTCATCAAGAAATCCTACCGTAAGCTGGCGGTGCAGTTCCACCCCGACAAGAACCCGGACGACCCGACGGCGGAGGACAAGTTCAAAGAGCTTGGCGAGGCCTACGAGGTGCTCATGAACGAAGAGAAGCGCGCGGCCTACGACCGCTACGGACACTCCGCCTTCGAGCAGGGCATGGGTGGTGGCGGCGGCGGCAGTGGCGGTGGATTCCATGACGCCGCGGACATCTTCCGCAGTGTGTTCGGCGGCGGCGGTGGTGGCAGCGGCGGTGGCAGTTCCATCTTTGACGACCTCTTCGGCGGTGGCGGCAGCGGCAGCGGTCGCTCGCGCGACATCTCCGGGCGCCAGCGGGGGTCGGACTTGCGCTACGATTTGCAGATCTCGCTCGAGGAAGCGGCGTCGGGAGTCGAGAAAGAACTCGAACTCGAGAAGGCCGAGAGCTGTGATCAGTGCGACGGCAAGGGCTCGTCGGGCAGCTCTGGCACCAAGACCTGTGAGATGTGCGGTGGCCACGGCCAAGTCATTTCCTCGCGTGGGTTTTTCCAGGTGCAACAGACCTGTCCGACCTGTAACGGTTCGGGTCAGATCATCAAAGATCCCTGCAAAAAATGTGGCGGCGAAGGGCGCGCCACCAAGACCACCAAGATCAAGATCCGCGTCCCGGCAGGCATCGACAGCGGCACCCGCCTGCGCACCACCGGTAACGGCGAGGCGGGCGTGCGCGGTGGCTCTTCCGGTGACTTGTTCGTGGTGATCCACGTCCATGACCACGATGTCTTCGAGCGCGAGGGACAAGATCTCTTCTGCGATGTGCCGCTGGCATTCTCCACCGCCGCGCTAGGTGGCTCGCTCGACGTCCCGACCCTCGAGGGGCGTTCCAACATCAAGATCCCTGCCGGCACCCAGAACGAAACCGTGTTCCGGTTGCGCGAGAAAGGTATCACGCACCTCAACTCGTCCCGCAAAGGCGACCTGCACATCCGCGTGCAGATCGAGGTGCCCACCAAGCTCAACTCCGAGCAGAAAGAGAAACTCAACGCCTTCGCGGAGTCCATCGGCCAGAAGAACAGCCCGATCCACGAGTCTTTCTTCGAGAAGGCGAAGAAGTTCTTCACGTAGCAGGGGGACTAGCCTCTCCCGAAGAATCCAGCCTCAAAAAACGTGCATCGCTTCTACATCCCACCCAGCGAGTGGAACCCGGAGGCGTCGTCGCTTGCCCTTGGCGGCCCCGAGGCGCACCATTGCCACGACGTAATGCGTTGCCAGGTCGGCGCCAAGATCATCGCCTTCAACGGCGAGGGCACCGAGGTGGTCGGCACCATCACTGCGGCGAAGAAATCGCAGGTCGACTTCGACATCGAATCCGTCGACCACACCCCGCCACTGCTTGCCACCCTAACGCTTTGCCAAGCGATCCCTAAGGGCAAAAACATGGATCTCGTGGTGCAGAAGGCCACCGAGTTAGGCGTGGCCAACATTGTCCCGCTGCTGACCGAGCACACCATCATCCGCCTCGACGCCAAGGCGGCCGCCAAGAAGCAGCTCAAGTGGCAACGCGTCGCCATCGAGGCCTGCAAGCAGAGCGGCCAGAACCACCTGCCGACCGTGACGCAACCGGTGACACTCGCCGACTACCTCGCGACCCCGCAACCTGCTGATCTGCAGCTGATCGCCTCCCTCCAGCCGGGCTCTCGCCACCTCAAAGACCTACTCGCCAACGCAGTAGATAAACCGGTGAGCGCCGTGATCCTCATCGGTCCTGAGGGCGATTTCAGCCAGGCAGAGGTCGAGCAAGTCCTCGCCGCAGGCCACCTCCCGATCACCCTCGGGCCAATCATCCTGCGCACCGAGACCGCCGCGCTCTACTGCCTGAGCGTCCTGGCCCACGAGTTGTTCCACGCTCCCGATTTATCCTAACATGGACAGAAGGTAGCGGATCTCGCCTTCGACCTCGGATTCGTCAGCCACGGTGTGGGCGACCTCTTCGCGGAAGATCTCTCCATAGCGGCGACGCAGGCGGTGGATCGATGTCTTGAGCGCAGACCCGGTGGTCCCGAGCTCGGCAGCGACTTCGGCGATCGGGGTCGACCCGCGAGGATCGACTAGGAAGGTTTTGAGCTGCTCGAAGGGTTTGCCAGCCGATTCCCACTCCTCGCGCAGGCGCTCGATCACTCGATCGACTAGCGTTTCCGCCCAGCGGCGGTCGAAAAGGTTGTCCGGAGTCATCTCGCCATCGACGGGCTCATTGATGTAGGCGTCCTCTGCGGATTTCGCATCGAGCGAAAAAATCACCTCACCGCCGCCGCGCTTGAGCCTGGCCGATTTCCGGTACTCGCTGGTGAGCAGGTTCTTCATACACGAGAGGAGGTAGGTGCGGAATCGTCCCTTCTCCGGATCTGCCTTGCCGAGGGCGCCCTTCGCCAGCATGTGTGAGAGAAACTCCTGGGTCATGTCCTTGGACTCCTCCGCCCCGAGGCCGGAGCGGCGGGCAAACGCGTAGAGCGGCAGCCAGTAAGTCTCGCAGAGTTGCTCGAGCGCCGCACCAGCTCCGTTGCCACCTTTGCCCGCGAGCACGATCATGCTCCATCGCGTGGTGCGAAAATCGAAGGGTGTGCCATCACCAGTTTGTTTTTCTTCGGGCATTGTCGTTGGTAGTGGGAGAATCATCTGGGCTGGAGGGGGACACGCAAGAAAGCGAAAAACTGGCCGCTAGTTTGCAAAATAAACGTCCTTTTGGCAGAAGCAGAGATCTTCTACCCTTTTACGCTCGCCGCCTTGAGCAGCTTGATCAATCCAAGCAGTTCGGGCGACTCGGCCGCGTGACGCCAGAGAGCCGAGGAGGTGAGCTGGATCCTCGGCTTCTTCATCTTGATGAAGACCACGCCCGGGTGCGGTAGCTGGTGCACATCCTCCGGGAGAACCCCGACTCCCGTCCCGCCCGCGACCAGCCCGAGTAATTCTTGGAGGCCGTCTGCTTTCATGCGCACGTCGAGGGTGAAACCCGCCCGCTCACCGAGCTCCGCGACCAGTGCCGGTCGCCCGGGGAAGTGTTTCTCGTGCAGGCTGACAAAGGCCTCACCTTCGAGCTCGGCGAGATCGATCGACTTGCGCAGGGCGAGCAGGTGGTCGTCGGGTAGGACGATCGCCAGCGCGGTCTTCAGGATGATGGCAGAGGCGAACTCGGCCGCGAGTTGTGGGCAGGGAGATCCTAACAACGCCACATCGATCTCGCCAGCGCGCAGCGCGGTCTCCTGTTCGACTGGTGACATCTCGCGGATCTGTGTGCACACGTCGTCGTGCGCCCGGTTGAAGGCGCGTAGCGCGCCGGCGAGGAAACCGGGGAGCGCGGTCGGGATGAAACCGATGCGTAGCGAGCGTTTCGGCTCGCCCTTGAAAGTGCCCATCGCTGCCTGCAAGCCATCCGCCCGACGTAGCAGATCTTTGGCGTGGACCAGGGCGGCCTCACCTGCATCCGTCAGCGCCAAGCCCTTGCTTTCGCGATCGAAAAGGGTCACCCCGAGTTCCTCTTCGAGATCGCGAATCTGCCGCGACACTGCGGGTTGCGTCTTGTTCAGGCGCGCCGCCGCCCGGCTGATGTTCTTTTCCTCCGCCGCCATGACGAAGTATTGCAGGTGTCTGAGTTCCATGGATCGAGGTATAACTAAAAGGCATGGCAACCCAAAGGACAAGGTATTCGAGAAACCGGCTTCCGTCCGCCATCCTTACATCATGAAAGACACGACTACGCTCCCACAGACCACCATCTCCGTCCTGCGTGCAGGCGATCGCGGCACCGCCGACCATGGTTGGCTCAAGGCGCGCTTCACCTTCTCGTTCGCTGGCTACTTCAACCCGGATCGCATGGGTTTCAAATCTCTGCGCGTGATGAACAACGACACGATCGCCGCCGGCGGCGGATTTCCGACCCACCCGCACTCGGACATGGAGATTTTCACCTACGTGATCGACGGCGAGCTAGCGCACGAAGATTCGATGGGCAACGGCTCGGTCATCCAGGCCGGTGATTTGCAATACATGAGCGCCGGATCAGGGGTGACCCACAGCGAGTTCAATCCGTCGGATGAGAACCCGGCCACGCTCTACCAGATCTGGCTGCATCCTCGAAAGCCCGGCGGCGAACCACGCTACGCGGAAAAACCGCTCGGCGCTGGAGCTGGCGAGAACGCGCTCTCCCTCCTGTTCTCTGGCGATGGCCGTGACGGCTCCACCGAGATCCGCCAGGATGCAGAGATTTACTTTGGCAAAGCCGACGCCGGCACCGTGCTTGAGGCACCCGCGTCGGAAGCGATGCCCCACGGCTGGCTGCAGGTGATCGAAGGTGAGATCGAAGTGCTCGGTGAGACCTTGTTCACCGGAGATGGGATCGCCATCGAAGACGCCCCAGATGCTTTTCACATCACCGCGGACAGCGACAGCAAGTTCCTGTTCTTCCGCCTCAGCTAATCAAGCAATCTCAATATACAAAGACCATGAAAGAAAAACTACCCACCATCGCCGGCGGCCTGCTCGGCTTCGCCTTCGTCTTCTTCGGCATCAACTTCTTCGTTGGGATCCTCAAGATGCCGCCGCCACCAGCGGGCTCGCCACCGGCACTGTTCTTCGGTGCCGTCGGCTCCACCGGCTTCATGGCGATGGTGAAAATCTTGGAGATCATCGGCGGCGTTCTCGTGGCCATCCCCAAGACACGCAATTTCGGGCTGTTGATCCTCGGCCCGATCGTGATCAACATCCTCGCGTTCAACCTGTTCCTTGTCCCAGGTATCTCCGCCCTCTTCCAGCCGCCGGTCGTATTGATTAGCGCGCTCTCGGCCTACCTGCTATGGGTTGGTAGAGAGAAATTCCTCGCCCTACGCAACTAGTCACAACCCAAAACGAAACCTACCAATATGAGCAAACCAACCGTCGCTGACAACAAGCCCATTCCAGTCGAACTCACAGCCGGGGAAAAATACTTCTTCTGCGCCTGTGGCAAATCCTCCAACCAACCCTTCTGCGACGGATCGCACAAGGGGACGGGATTCGGCCCGAAAGCGTTCGTCGCCGAGAAGGACGGCAAGGCCTTCCTCTGCCAGTGCAAGCAAACCGCCAACGCGCCGTTCTGCGATGGTTCGCACTCGAGTATTCCTGACGAGCAGGTTGGTGAATAACTGACATGAAAAAAATCCTAGCCTTCGGAGCTTCGACCAGCTCCGCATCGATCAACCGCAAGCTCGCGGTGCACGCCGCCGGGCAAGTCCCCGACGCCGCGGTCACCGACCTCGACCTGCGCCGCTTTGAACTGCCGATCTACAGTGCCGATGAAGAAGAGAAAAACGGTGTGCCCGCCGCAGCGCAAGAATTCCTCGATCTGATTCGCGCCCACGACGGCATCGTCCTCTCCATGGCCGAGCACAACGGTTCCTACACCGCAGCGTTTAAGAATCTTTACGATTGGACTTCGCGCCTCGAGCAGAAAGTCTGGTCGGGCAAGCCGATGCTACTGCTCGCCACATCACCTGGCGCGCGCGGCGGGCTCACCGTGTTGGAGGCGGCCAAGGCCACCTTCCCACGCATGGGAGCGAACCTGATCGAAGCATTCAGCCTACCGTCGTTTTACGAGAACTTCGACGAAGCTGAGGGTGTCAAACTGGCGGATCTCCGCGTCGCACTCGATGCCGCGATCGCCAGGTTCGCCGCCAGCGTGGCCGAAGTATAACCCGGAGGGCGGGCACTCTTGTCTGTCGGTCATCCGGCCGCACGACGCCGAGCTCGAAAACACACAACGGTGAATCGTGTGTAGAAACTCGATGCTGGCGTTGTTAGGCGATTGGCATGATTCGTCCGGCGAACATTCGGCCGGATGCCAAAGATACCTGATGAACAAGCAACCAACCGTGAATCTTGTCGGCGGGAGATTTTGACTCCTAGCACCGAACCATCGGCCACAAGATCTAGGCAGGCAGTAAGAAGCGGCAACCAAAAAGCAACCTGTGGCGAGGGATGCCGTCAGCCCTATAACTAACTATTTCACCGCTCGAAGCTTCCAGCAGTCTTCTGCCTCTTCACACCATGCAAAGCATGGCACTGGTCAGGTTCGGACGGACTTTTTAGTCCTCGAGCATCATGCCACCGCCGCCTGCTGTGGCAGGTGACCCAGCTGGCTGAGTGTTTGGTGAACCCGCTGGCGATCTTGATGGTGCGGCGGAAGCAGGTACTTCGTTCTGTGCCTGGGCGGCAACCTCTTCCATCGGAGTGGTCAAGTCGAAGGCAGCGACGACGGCCTCGAGGCTCTTCAGCTTGGCATCAAAGTCTTCGGCTTGGCTCTGATTCGTCACGTGCGCGACTCGCCACATAATGCAGAGCTCGGCGTAGGTATTCATGACGATAGCTTCAAATTCTTTGTTCATAGCCGCAAATTATCGTTAAGTTTTCTTAAAAATCAAGTGTTCGCAATATCTTTGCAAGAAAATGCGCCAGCCCGCCCCGGTTGGGGGGGGCGGGAGGCTGTCATCTGGTTGATGGGCGGAAGTTTTTCGTGCTACTCGACGGCTTTCGCGAGCGCCTGATCGATGTCGGCGAGGATGTCCTCAGCGTTCTCGATCCCGACGCTCAGGCGCACCAGTTCTGGGACGATGCCGCCGGCGAGTTGCGCCTCGGCGCTGAGCTGCGAGTGAGTGGTGGTCGCCGGATGGATCGCGAGCGACTTGGCGTCGCCGACGTTGGCGAGGTGCGAGATGAGCTCGAGGGAATCGATAAATTTCGCGCCCGCTTCGGCGCCGCCTTTGATCCCGAACACGACCATCGCCCCGCCTTTGCCCCGGAGGTATTTCTGGTTCTTCTCGAACTCCGGATCGTCCGGCAGACCGGGGTAGCGCACCCAGTCGACGCGCTCGTCGGCCTGGAGGGCTTTGGCGACGGTGAGCGAGTTCTCGCAGTGGCGCTCCATGCGCAGTGGCAAGGTTTCGATCCCCTGCAGCGCGATCCACGAGTTGTCGGGTGCGATGCAGGCGCCGAGGTTGCGCAGTGGCACGGTGCGCATGCGTAGAATGTACGCCAGTGGTGCCAGCGGATCCGGTAGGTCGTGGCCCCAGCGCAGCCCGTGGTAGGAATTGTCAGGCTCGTCGAACAAGGGGTGCTTGCCGGCGGCCCAGTTGAACTTGCCAGAGTCGATAACGATCCCGCCGATGCCTGCGCCGTGCCCGCCGAGCCACTTGGTCAGCGAGTGCACGACAATGTCCGCGCCGTGTTCGATCGGGCGCGTGAGATAAGGAGTGGAGAAAGTGGAGTCGACGATGAGCGGCAGACCGTTCGAGTGGGCGACGTCTGCGACGGCGGCAATGTCGGTGATCTCGAGCGCGGGGTTCGACACGGACTCACAGAAAAGCGCACGGGTGTTCTCGTCGATCGCTGCGGCGAAATTTGCCGGATCGTTGGAGTCGACCATTCGCACCTCGATGCCGAGCGCTGGCAGGAGCTCGTTGAACTGCGTGTAGCTGCCGCCGTAGAGATTGCGGGCGGAGACGATGTTGTCACCCGCCTTGGCGAGGTTGATGATGGAGTAGAAAACCGCCGAGGTGCCCGAGGCGACCGCGAGGCCGGCTGGCTCTGGCGCGCCTTCCAACAGGGCGACGCGGCGCTCGAGGACGTCCGAGGTCGGATTCATCAAACGCGTGTAGATGTTTCCTAGCTCTCTGAGAGCGAACAGGTTGGCGGCGTGCTCGGTGTTCTTGAAGACGAACGAGGAGGTTCGGTAAATCGGTACGGCGCGCGAGAGGGTGTCGGTATCGGGTTGGTGACCGCCGTGTAGGCAGAGGGTTTCGAGTTTCATAGTGAGCGCATTTCAAGCCAGCTCCGCCACCGAATCAAGGATGCATTTCGCAAGCGCTGACCAAAAATAACAGCTTTTCTAGAAGTAATACGAATCCAATTTTTAGTAATATTCGTATAAAACGGGTTTTTAGCCCTTTCGGAGTTGGGATATTAACTGCTTATTAGCTGCTGAATCTGGTATGGGGGAATCTGTGCCGTATTCAAAAGCCTGTTAGCAAGCTATCGAAAAATACCAAACCAAATAACATCCACAAAAAATGATCAACCAAAAATCTACTCTCGCCCTCGTCGGACTTCTTTCGGCCGGTGCGATCGCTACTTCACAAGCTGGTACCCCAATGGCGCCACCTGCTACGATGACTGAAGAGTCGTCAATCTTCAGCGGCTCGATCTCGGTCGGCTATGACACTGATTACATCTTCCGCGGTGTGAACCTCGGCACTGATGCTGCGTGGGGAGGAGTCGACACAAACTTCGAGCTTGCCGAAGGACTCAGCCTGAATCTCGGTGCTTGGTACATTAACCCAACCGGTGGTGGACGAGACAACGATGAGCTCGACCTCTACGCTTTCCTCAACACCAGCGTTGGTGACCTTGACCTCGGCGTTGGCTTCACTAGCTACATCTTCCCAGAGGCCGGTGGTGATACACCAGAGGCAGCTTTGACACTCGGTTACTCGATCGGTGTGATCGATCTTGGCGTCCTCTACGCCTACGACTTCGACGCTGAAGGTTCTTACATCGAGAACACCATTGGTACCACCATCGAGATCAGCGACAACGTCGCCCTCGAGCTTGGCACTGGCATCAGCTACGGCGTCGACTACTACGGTGTCGACGGCTTCAACAACGTCTTCGCACGCGCCGCTCTGCCGATCGCGCTCACCGAGACGCTCACCCTCTCGCCTTACATCGCTCACAGCTGGGCGATCGATAGCCTCGAGGACAACGGCGGCGACGACGAGCTCTTCGGCGGTGCCAGCTTGAGCGTCAAGTTCTAAGACGGAAAATCAATTTGGAGATTCCCCGGGCTCGCAAATGTCCGGAGCTCCTCTTCAGGTGCCCGCCTCCGTAAGGAGGTGGGCAATTTTTTTGTCAATTGTAGCTGGGCAGTTGATGGACGACGACCAGCGTATTGGGCGAACATCATCAGCGCCTCGCACCGGCTATTTGCCGAGGACTTGGTGATCGAGGTCTTACTCATCCAAGGAAGCCCGGTAGATCTGATCGCAATCGTAGATGAGTTCATCTCGCTCGCAGGTCACCGTGCAGCTCTCGGTCAACGCTTGGGATGCGTTGGATCCGCAGGTGGGCGTAATCGCTCTCAATTTCAACCTTTCCATTTCGATTGTGATCCTCCAGCGCCTAGGTGGCGTGCAAGCCTGCTTGCGATGCTAGGGCGTTCGTCGAACGCAACCCGAACACAAGATTGGCAGCGTGATGGAGTCGCGGTCGAGAGCGTCGGTGTGATCGATCCGGCGACTGGCCGCATGACGGTGGTGCTACGGTTAGAAACCATGATCGACGATACTGCGCGCGAGTTCATGCGTCTGGCGGTGGAGTTGTATTTTTGAGATGTCTCTGCGTGAGATTTTCCCGATGCTTGAGTGAATCAACCGCAGCTAGCCATCCCCACCTCATCATCCGGCCGACCAATCTCTGGAAAATCCCCAGAATTCGCCTAAGATTGCGCCCGTATGTCCTCAACGACCCAGATTCACCCAACCGCCATCATCGATCCCGCTGCGAAAATTGGCATGGGCGTTGAGATTGGTCCCTATTGCGTGATCTACGCCGGGGTGGAGATCGGCGATGGCTGCTGGCTGCAAAACCATGTCACCATCGACGGCTCGACCAAGATCGGCAAGGACAACCGTTTTTACGCCTATGGTTCGATCGGACAGCGCAGCCAAGATCTAAAGTACGCTGGTGAGCCGACCCACCTCGAGGTTGGTGACGGCAATTGCTTCCGTGAGTTCGTCTCCGTCAACCGCGGTACCGAACCGGAAAGCTACACACGCATCGGCAGTGATGGAAATTTTCTCGCCTACAGCCATATTGCACATGATTGCACGGTCGGCGATGGCGTGATTTTTTCCAACAACGGGACGCTCGCTGGCCACGTCGAGATGGGGGATCACGCGATCCTCGGCGGGCTCACCGCGGTGCACCAATTCTGCCGCGTCGGCCGCCATGCGATCACCGGCGGTTGCTCGAAGATCGTGCAGGACGTGCCGCCGTTCATGATTGCCGATGGCAACGCCGCCGAGGTGCGCGGGATCAATGCGGTAGGCCTTGGGCGTCACGGTTTTTCCGAGGAGTCAATCCGTGCACTGAAAGAGGCTTACAAGGTGATCTACCGCCGCAACCTAAACACGGCGGAAGCGCTCGCGCAGTTGAAGGAGGCGCATCCGGAAGAGGGCGGCGACCCACTGGTACGCGAGCTCATCGAGTTCATCGATTCGAGCCAGCGCGGGATCATCCGCTGAGCGAATACGGAGGTCTTCGATAGCAAATTGAACTTACGAGCCACGGCGGAATTGGCGACGCAAGCCGCGCCAGGTGAACATCCCACCGAGCAAAAACTGGAGGCCCAGGACGACCCACACGCAGCCTGCAATCTTCCCTTTGCCGCTGCTCGCCATGGGACCTGACAAGACTGGCTCGCGGCTGAGTTGGAAAAGAATTGCCATCTCGCCGAGGTGCGGCGCGTGATCTCCGTCTGAGACCAAACGCGGCAAAAGCAAGGTTCCGTTCGCCAGCGGCCAGGACATTGCTAGCATCTCGGTGCTCATGGAGTAGGCACGTTTGAAATCGCCATTCGTACGCGCTGCCGCGACGCCGAATGCCGATGCCGCCGAGCCAAATCCACCCAGTACAGGGCCGGCATCGACGTCGAAATACCACTCTTCCCCGCCTTGCCCAGTGGGGAATTCGCGGAATCCCACAGCGAACCAGTTCTCCTGCCAGAAGTTGTCGACATAATGGCGGTACCACTGTGCGCCCTCCGGTTGCCAGACCTCCGGTCCGAAGCTGCATAGGTAGGAATTTCCGCAGCCGCGCGAACCGTCTAAGGGTAGGCCGACCCCGGAATCAGCGGCGTATGGCGGCAAGCCCAATGGCTGCGCGAGGGCGCCGGTGAAGCCGCGCAGCGAGCGCTGCAGAAACTCATTCCGATCAGTGCCGAGAACTTCATCCGCACGATGGATCGCAGCCAGCGCGGCCACCACGTCTGTCGGGTAGCACTGGCCCGGGTAATCATCCAGCAGACCGGAGGGCGATGCCGCAAGTTCGGCGGACAAGGACTGTGCTTGCGCGCGCAATATCTCCAGGTGCTCCTCGCTGTCGGTGAGCTCGTGCTCCGCGATGACTGCCCACATCATCAGCATCCGGTAGAAGACATTCTCACGCTCGAGATACTCCACCTCACCCCAGTGCGTTTTCACCCAGGTCGCGTGATTCTCGTCCAGCACCAGTGCGACCGCTGCGTCGATCGCGCTGCGCGCGTATTCCTTCGGTGCGGTTTTTGAGAGGGAGTTGTCCGCCTCCCAGCTCTCTTGCAATTGCATCGTCGACCACAGGAAGAACACCGAGCCAAACAGGGGCCATTCGGTGCCAGCGATGTCGTAGGTGTCCACCTGGGCGGCATCACCGGACTCGACACGCCGTAGCGCATAATTCTCGTAGCGGCCGCTTAATTTTTTGTGCCATGCGAAGGCAAACTCAGAGCCGCCGGGTTGGTGCAGCCCCTCATCGTTGAGGATGTAGTGGGTCGTGATTCCGAAGGGGATCAGGAAAAACCAGATCCCGACGAAGAGTAGAAGCAGACCCCAGAGATTTTTCAGCGTTGGTTTGAGTGGCGGCATGGCAACGAAACCTTCCGACAATGCGGGTCGCTCGATGTTCGATGTAAAGTGGGCGCCCCTGCCCATTGGAGTTAGGTCAAGCCGGATAGTAGCGTAGCCTTTAGGCTGTGTCCGCCGAAGCGATCCCATTTCCTGATGGCCAGTGCGCAAACGGAATCCAAGGGGTCTGTCGTGTCGTCGAGAGCACAGGTCATGCGCAGACGGGACTGACGTTTTTGACGAGCTTCTAAAGGCTACGCTCGTCTTAACCTAACGCCAAGGGGCACTCCTGCTCGCTGAGCACAGAACAGTCGGCGGGCATAAGCGCCCGTTTTACGGTTTGGAGACAGCTGCGCGGAGTTTGGGCAGACAGGGGTGTCCGCCCTCCGTTGCGTTACTTGTCCTTGTCCTTGTCCTTGTCGAGCACGCCGCCCGGCACTGGTGACTCGAGCACTTTGTCGATCAGCTTAAACTCGGCCGCATCCGCGGCGATCATGTAATTGTCCCGGTCAGATGCCTTCTCGATCTCCTCTGGCGTCTTGCCGGTGTGGTGGGCGATGATGCCGTTTAGGCGCTTCTTGAGCCCATACATGAACTCGACCGTGCGCTCGACGTCGGACGCGGTGCCCTGAGCGCCACCAGATACTTGGTGGATCATGACGTGGGCGTTCGGCAATGCGTAACGCTTGCCGGCAGCACCAGCGCAGAGCAGGACGGCGCCCATGCTCGCGGCCATGCCGAGGCAGTAGGTGTTCACATCACAAGACAGGAATTGCATCGTGTCGTAGATCGCGAGGCCAGCGGTGACGCTGCCACCCGGGCTGTTGATGTAGAGGTTGATGTCTTTGCCCGGATCCTGCATCTGCAGGTAGAGCAACTGACCGATGACATAGTTGGCCATGCCGTCCTCGATCGGTCCCTGGATGAATACGATGCGATCTTTCAGCAGGCGCGACCACAGGTCGAACTGCATGTATCCCTGTCCCTCTTTCTCGTAGATGAGAATGTTGTCCACGGCCGACTTCGGCGGTGCTGGTTGGCCCAGATGTGGCAGTTGGAAGGGGGAGGGTGGGGTGGCGTCGGACATGATTTGTGTGGTGGTCGTTGGTTTTGGATCAGCCTTGTTGCGCCGCTTCGGCGGCCTGCAGCTCCTCTAGGGTGAGGATCTCAACGCTAGCATTCGACTTTAGGAAATCAAGGGTCTTGGCCATGAGCATCTGGTGATGAATACGCTGGGCACCGCCTTCTTTGTCGAGTTCCTTTGCGACTTTTTCAAAGGGCATGCCGTTGCTGTCAGCGATCTGTTGCACGTGCGCGCGCAGCTCTTCGTTGTCGACGGTGATCTCTTCCTTCTTAGCGATCGCCTCGAGGATGAAGGTGTTTCTGACCGTGTTGTGAGCGTCCGTGGTGGCGCTGTTCATGATCTCGTCCTGGTGCTCTGCGATGGCGTCGTCGCCGAGGCCACGCTGTGCGTTCTGTTTGACGATCTCGTTGATACGTCCCTGCGCCTCGCGCATCACCATGTCCTTCGGCAACTCGAACTCGAGCCCGTGGCTGATCTGGTTGACGATCTGCTGGGTGGTGGCGTTCTCGACCTGGTTCTCGCGCTGTTTGAGAAGGTCGGCCTCCATCAATTCGCGGATCTCGTCCATGGTGGTGTCCGGCTTGATCTTCTCGGCGAGGTCGTCGTCCATCTCAGGCAACACCTGCTTCTTGAGACCTTTGATTTCGACCGCGTAGGAGATCTCTTTCCCGGCGATCTCCTCATGCGGGAACTCGGCTGGCATCGTCACGGTGACGTCGCGTTTTTCCTCGAACTTCCCGCCGACTAGGCCGGCGCAGAAGCCAGGGATAAATGTCTCGTCTTCCATCTTGAACCATTTGTCCTCGCCGGTCGCAACCTGCGCGGGGGCTTCGGCGGCGATCTCGCCGATTGGCTTGCCATCGACGGTGCCGGTGTAGTCGACCACGATGTAGTCATCCATTTCCGCTCCGCGATCTGTGATGTCCTCGTAGTCGGCAAAATTCAGGCGCACCTGTTCGAGACCTTTGTCGACGTCTTCCGGAGTGACTTCGACCTTCGGGACTTTCACCGATAGGCTACTGTAGTCGGGGAGGTCGAACTCGGGGGTGAGCACGAGTTTGGCGAGGAAGGCGAAGGTGCCGTCGACGCCGTATTCCTTGCCCTCGATGTCGGTGACACTGATGATATCGAGCTCTTCCTGTTCGCGCACCTCGCGCAGTGACTCGCCGATAATGCGCTTCTCGAACTCCGTGTCGATGTCCTTTTTAAATCGCTGTTCGACGACGGAGTGGGGTACTTTGCCGGGGCGGTAGCCAGGGATCTTCGCCTGTTTGGCGTAGTCTTTGACCAATTTCAAGCGGCCTTCGGTGACTTTTTCGGCCGGGACGACGACGCGTACCTCGGCGAGGCAATCTGGTTGTTTTTCGAGGGTGATCTGCATGGGAAAAATGGGTCTGGGTTCGCTGTTTTTGCCTTGGTTTGTGGAGGAAATCCCCAGCTCTGGGGGCGTGCAAACTAGGGTCAGTTACGGGCTTTGACAACGGAAAGTCTGAGGGGGCGAAAATTGCCGAAAACCACGCTAAAAACTGCCTCTAGGAGCACAAGATCGACCTTGTCAGTTGAAGACCGAGCCACCTAGCTCCAACCCCCAAAAGCAAAATGACTCCCCACCGACTCCTGTCAGATATTTGCAAAGGGACAGACCCCCTGCTTGACAATTGGCTATGAGGTGTTCTGGTATTGGCAGATTATGAGAAAAACTAGGCAGTTTGTTCTGGGGGAACCTGACGGGAAGAGCCGGTTTGTGCACGTGGTCACGCGGACGGCGGGGCAGGAGATTCTGTTCGGGCACATGGAAAAGGAGACGTTTCGGAAGATCTTGTTCAAGCAGTTGAAGTTTTCTGGGTTACGTGCGCTGGCCTGGTGCTTTATGGGCAATCACTTGCACTTGTTGTTGGAGCTCCCTGATAAAGTGGTTTCGTTGGAGGGGTGGACAGATGACGATGTGCTGGCGAAGCTCCAGGTCTTCTCTGATGAGTTCTCGACGCGCATGTTGTTGGGGGAGGTTGAGATGTTCCGTAGGAATGGTCACAAGGATGGTGTCGCAGAGATCGCGGAGCAGGTGCGGCGGCGGTTGTTCGACTTGTCGTTGTTCATGAAGGAGCTCAAGCAGCGCATGACCATCGCATTTAACTTCAAGCACGAGCGGCGCGGCACGCTGTGGGAGGGGCGTTTCAAGTGTTCGCTGGTCGAGCCGTCGGCGGAGGCGTTGCGGGCGGTGGCGGCCTACATCGACCTCAATCCAGTGCGGGCGGGTCTGGTCGAACGGCCTGAGGACTACCGGTGGTGTTCATATGCGGCGGCGGTTGGCGGGATGCGGTTGGCGCGCTCGGGGTTGGTGTCGGCGATCGACTTTGGGCGCAGGTCGAGTTGGGCGAAGGCGCGCGATGTCTATCGCGAGTATCTATTCGGTGTTGGCATGGAGGTGACGGGGACGCGCTCGGCGCAAAAGGCGGCACAAGCCCAAGGCAAAGTGAAGCCGAAAGGTGGGTTCACACAGCGCGAGATCGAGGCTGTGTGGGCGGCGGGCGGCAAGCTATCGATGGCGGAGGCGTTGCGCTGCCGGATCCGCTATTTCACCGATGGCGTCGTGCTCGGCAGCCGGGAGTTCGTCGACCAGTTTTTTGAATCTCGGAAAGAGCAGTTTGGTGCGGCTCGGAAAAGTGGCAGCCGGCGGATGAAGGGGGCGCAGTGGGGCAATCTGCGAACGCTGCGGGATCTGAAAGACGATTTCCTGATGGGACAGTCGTCTTAGGAACGGGTCGGGAGGGCAGTTAGGATGGCTGGCTAAGCCCTTACTCGGTTTCGCGCAGCTTGAAGGCTGAGAAGAATTTCTGCTCGGCCTCGAGGGTGCCGATCAGGACGAGTTTCGCTTCGGCTGCGAGGACCAGGGCGGGGGCCGGGTTGATGGCGCGTTCGCCACCGATTTCCACGGCGATGATCGAGCAACCGGTGCGCGAGCGCACGGCTGATTCGGCGACCGATTTGCCGATGAGCGCACGGGGGACAGCGGTGGTGAAAATGTTGACGCCTTCGGCCAGTAGCACGGTGTCGCTGCTACGCAGTTCGTTGAACACGGTATTGGCGCCCATCGACGCGTAAGAGAGGGTCAGATCGGCACCGGCGCGGTGCATGCGGGCGGCATACTTGTCTTGGGTGCAGCGGCTGATGATCTGTACGTCGTTGCGCAGGCGGCGGTAGAAAATCGTGAGGAAGACGTTGAGGTCATCGTCATGGGTGGTGACGATCACCGTTGCGGCATCGCGCAGCCCGGCTTTCACCAGGACATCGAAATCCGAGGCGTCACCGATGATGGTATTGGTGTGGTCACGGACGCGGTCGGATTCCTTCTCGAGAATCGTCCATTCGACGCTGGCCTCAGTGAGTTGCTCGGCGGTCGCTCGCCCGACTCGGCCGCCGCCGATGATGAGGATCTTGTTCTCCTCCTGACGGTGCTGGCCGAAGATTTCGTTGTAGCGCTCAATCTGCGCCTTGGTGCCGGCGAGCACGAGGACGCTGTGGCTGCCGATCTCCGCGCCTGGCTCGGCTGGCTTGAAACTCCCCCGCACCCACAGTCCGACGATCGTGACGCCGGTCTCGGCGCGCACCTGACACTCGGCGATCGTTTTGCCAACGAGTGGGGTTTTGGCGGGATTCGCCTCGGCGATGATGAGGTCGTCGAGTTCGCCGATGACGTGTGCCGCGGCGTCGTTGCCGATGACGCGCCGGGCGAGTGACAGCCCCATCATCTTCTCCAGCCGCATCACCTTGGTGGCGCCCGCGAGGTCGAGGACATCGCGCACCTGGTCGGAGGTGGCGGAGGCGACGATTGGCAGGCTATCAGAGAGTTCGCGCACCGTGAAGGTGACGTTGGTGTTGGTGACGTCGTCGAGCGTGGTGACGACCATGGCGGCAGTTTCGATCGAGCAGCGCCGGTAGCTTTCCGGGTCACTGCGGTCGCCGACGACTACCGGCACGCCACTGCTGCGCAGCTTGAGTGCCTCCTCCACCGTTGGGACGAGAACAAAGTAAGGGTAGCCGAAGTCGTCGAGCATGCGGCTGAGCATTTTTGTGACTGGGCCTAAGCGGGTGAAGATGACGTGGCGCCGCGTCCCGGGTGGGACGGACTGGGGGGCCTTCGCATTTTCCTGCGCCTTGATCCACGGTGCGTAGAAGAACTCGATGAAGGTGAACGGCAACAGTACCAGCAGGAAGATCACCCCGGTGACCAGCACGATGATCGAGAAGATACGCCCGGCATCGGAGTCGAAGGTGATGTCGCCGAAGCCGAGCGTCGACATCACGGTGAGCGTCCAGTAGAAGCCGGTCGCCCAGCTGTGTTCCTTGCCCTCGCTCTCCATGATCCAGTGGAACGTGACACTAAATGCCACCACCAGCACGATGAGGATGCCGACGAGCTTGGCCAGCGCCTTGAAGTTGTATCCGCTGCTATCGGAATCCCGGAAGGCAGTGATGACAGACGTGATGGCTTTCATTTTGGGTAGTGGTCAGGGTTGTCTGGAAGGCAGCGTGTGGTCAAAAGAAATCGGCTGGGAACGTGAGGACTGGAAGCGGGCGGCGGAGGTTGATGGGTCGCTTGGAGGCGCGGGTGAATCCGCTACGGTCGGTGCCCTACGGATTTTCGCCACCGAGAGATTCTCGTCACTCCCAGCGGCATCGATTGCTAACGTGTCGCCAACCACTCGTTCGCGAGCACTGCGGCGATGAGGGCCACGAAAACGACCGCGATGACCCAGATGACGGCGGTGAACCATTTTCCCCGGGCTGGCTGATCGAGGCGATTCTCGGGGCAATCCCCAGAAAAGTCCCAGGGCAACTCGCCGATCAACCCCTGAGCCTTTGTCATCTGGTCGCTGGGAACGAGAATCGACCAGAGGGTGCCCGGGCAATCGGCGCAGTCCCCGCTGATCGGGTGGCGCTGGCCGGTGACATCAACTGCCTTGAGCTCATGGGGAATCCGTGCTTCCTCCAAGGTCAAGTCCACCGCATCGAAGAGGTATCGTACTCCGGTCTTGAGGAGGAGTTGGAACTTACTCGGCTCAGTCATTGGCTAGAGATGTTTCAGTTTTTGGTAGGGCTCGCAGGCGCGGACGAAATCCTTGTCGCCGTCCCCTTCGCTCGATACCGGAAACTATACCCACATAGCGTCGTAGACGTTGAGGGAAATCATGCTGTCGGGCGCATCGTCTGGCACTGCCAACACTGGCCGAAGGATCCCGGGACTTGTTCGGTGCAGTTGGGGCACTGCCACGCAGCCTCACTGGGGATTTCTTTGTTGTGATATGGCTCGAGGAGTTCCATCGCGCGATCGTACTGGTCGTCGTTGTTGACCCAGAGTTCCGGAAAAACTTCGGTGAACGGAATCTCGCCAGAGCCGCTGGAGGCACCGAGGTTTTTGATCGAGGTGGCGATGCCGGCGTCCTCGAGGATCGATTGGTAGTGGCCAACCCGGGCGAATTCAATATGTTCAAAAATTTTGCGCATGCTGTGTTATTCTCCTTCTGTTCATGCTGATGGCGGTGGTTGACGAAGTCAAACAGGACAGGCCAATGCCTTGTTGATCGGCGCCTCTGCTCTGTCGGCGTTGCCATCGTTTGCCGGTTTGCCAGCTACGGCAACTGCCCGACGCGCAGGCAGTTTTCGATGACGGAGCACACTTTGAATCGTAGTCCCCCGATCGCTACGCGATGATCTCGCTGATCGGATCGGCACCCTCGACACCGACCAGTTTCTGGTCGAGGCCGTTGTAGAAATATGAGAGAGCGTTCGGGTCGAGTCCCATCTGGTTGAGGATAGTAGCGTGCAGGTTGCGCACGTGGAGGCGGTTGGTGACGGCCTGACCGCCGAGCTCGTCGGTCTCGCCGTAGCTAGTACCGCCTTTGATGCCGCCGCCGGCCATCCACATCGTGAACCCGTAAGCGTTGTGGTCGCGGCCGGTGCCCTTGGCGTACTCGGCGGTCGGCTGGCGGCCGAATTCGCCGCCCCAGACGACCAGCGTCTCGTCTAGTAGGCCGCGCTGTTTCAGGTCTTTTAGCAAGCCGGCGATCGGCTTGTCGGTGCGGCCGGCGTGGTGGTTGTGGTTCCTCTCGAGGTCGCCGTGCGCATCCCAGTTGTCATCGTTATGGGCGCCGCCGGAGTAGACCTGGATGAAGCGCACGCCGCGTTCGACCAGGCGCCGCGACAGGATCATCTTGCGGGCGAAATCTTCGGTGCGCTTCTCGTTGAGACCGTAGAGATCCTTGATGTGCTCCGGCTCGGAATCGACGTCGATCGCCTCCGGCGCGGTCGCCTGCATCTTGTAGGCGAGTTCGTAGCTGGCGATGCGCGCGCTCAGGTTGGTGTTGTCTAAGCGCGTGTTGTGGTGGCCGTGATTGAGGTGGTTGAGCGAGTCGATGATCGTGCGCTGCTCTGCCGGGGGCATGCCGCCACTGTGTTTGAGGTTCAAAATCGGGTCGCCCTTGGAACGGAACACCGTGCCTTGGTAGCTGGCCGGCATGTAGCCGCTGGTCCAGTTCTTCGCGCCGCTGATCGGTCCGCCGGTCGAATCTAACATCACTACATAACCGGGCAGGTTCTCGTTGGCAGAACCGAGCCCGTAGTTTGCCCACGAGCCGAGCGAGGGTTTGCCGCTGATGAGCGAGCCGGAGTTCATCATCAGCATCGCCGAGCCATGGATCGGCGAGTCGGCGGTCATCGAGTGGATGAATGAGATATCATCGACGCAGCTGCCGACGTTGGGGAATAGGTCGGAGACGTATTTCCCGCACTGGCCGTACTGTTTGAATTTCCACTTTGGTCCGACGACCCGACCGGTATTCTTGTGGCCACCGCGCCCGAAGGTTTTGATCTCGATCGATTTGCCATCGAGCGGGTAGAGCTTCGGCTTGTAGTCAAAGGTGTCCATATGGCTCGGTCCGCCATACATGAAGAGGAAGATCACGCTCTTGGCATTGCCGGGCAAGGTGGGGGGTTTGGGCGCCAGCGGGTTGAGCGAGGCGGTCGCCGCGTTGGCGGAGTTGAAGTAGCCTTGGCTGCCGAGCATGCCGGCGAGAGCGGTGGCGGTGAAGCCGCCGCCGACCTGGCCGAGGAATTCGCGTCGGGTGTTGCCGCAGAAGGTGTTTTTTGGTCTGGTAATCATGAGATTTGGAGGTTTCGGGCAGACTGGGGTGTCCGCCTTCCGGCTAGTCTAGGTAGATGAATTCGTTCAGGTTCAACACGAGCAGGCAGAGGCGCTCCAGCGCTTTGTCCTGATCGAGCCCGTGTTCGGTTTTGAGTTTTTCGATCAATGTTAGGCAGTGGTCGATCTCGTCCTGCTGCGCCTGGCGCGAGAGGGCGGTCTGCAGGCCGAGGCGCACCTGTTTGGCGACGTCACCACCGGCTCGCTCGCGCAGGTTCTCGGCCATCGTCGCGGCCTGTTCGTTGAGGAAGCGGCTGTTGAGCATGTTGAGCGCCTGGGTCGGCACGGTGGTGGTGAAGCGCACCGGGCAGGGGGCGTCGGTGTCGGCGAAGTCGAAGCTCTCGATCTCGGGTGGCTTGAGGCTGCGTTTGACCGTGATGTAGATGCTGCGTCGGCTCTGTTCCTCGGGCGAGCTCTTGCCCCACTTGCCGCCCTTGGTCGAGGAGGTTGCGAGCACGGCCTCGTCGAGCGTCGGATACATGCTCGGTCCACCGAGCTGCAGGTTGAGGTTGCCGCTTAGGTTGAGGATGGAATCGCGGATCTCCTCGGCGCTCAGGCGGCGCATGTTAAAACGCCAGAACAGGCCATTGGTCGGGTCCTGGGCGAGCGCCTGGGTATTGCCGGCCGAGGACATCTGGTAGGCCTCGGAACTCATGATGAGGCGGTGCATGTCTTTGATGCTCCAACCTTTCGCGACGAACTCGCTGGCCAGCCAGTCGAGTAGCTCCGGGTGGGTCGGCATCTCGCCGAGGTAGCCGAAATCGCTGCTAGTCGGACAGATGCCGCGGCCGAAGTGGTGCTGCCACAGGCGGTTCATCATGACGCGCGAAGTGCGCGGGTTGGTCGGCGAGGTCATCCACTCAGCCAGTACGGTGCGGCGGCCGCTGGATTTGGCGCCGGGTTTTGGATTGGGGATCTCCGCTGGTCCGCCACCGAGGATCAGTGGGAAACCGGGCTCGACCTGCTCGCCGGGCGCGTTGGCATTGCCGCGGATATGCACGTGCATCGGCGCAGGTTTGGATCCGGATTCCTGGACGATCATCGCGCGCACGCCGACGTCCATGCGTGAGCCGTTTTCGATTTGTGTGAGTTCGCGGCGAAAATTCTCATAGCGCTTGAGCTCCTCATTGGTGAAAATTTCCTTGCCGCGCTGGCGGATGAGTTTGGCGATGTCGAAGGCACCGAGTTTAGGTTGGTGCAGGCCGAGGTCGATGAACTGCCCTCCCTTGGTATGCTTGCAGTGCACGCTGACGACATTGCGCCCGGTCTGCAGTGCCTGCGTCGCCTCGGTGCCGAGCGCGATCTCGGTGTAGTTGGTCACGTGGCCACGCAGCTCGCGGATCAGCTGGCCGTTGAGGTAGACCTGCGCTTCCTCGTCGTGGTAGATCGTCATCACCATCTTCTTCGGCACGGTGATTAGTTGGAAGCTGGTCTGCATCCAGATGTCGCTCGTCTTCCAATCAGTGCGCGCTTTGCTGTTCGGTGTCCCTTTGGAACCGAAGCCGCCCGGGGCGAGCTTCCAGCCCTCGTTCTCCGCGCGGAAGCCGACGTTGTACCAGCTCTCGTCCGGCACGGTCGTCGTGTAGTGCCATTGGTGTGGCTGTTTGCGCGAGTCGGGGATCATGATCTGCTCCGCGTTGGAACCGGCTAGCCGGGCGGCGATCTCCTTGTCCTTGGCCGCGAAACGACGATTGGCCTCGGTCTCGAACTCGGCGCGCTCGGCGATGATCTGCTTCGCATCGGCGGCGAGTTCTGCCTTGCGCTGCTCGACCGCGGGTCGCATTGCGGGGGTGACGACGTTCTCGATGACGCGGCTCTTATCGTGATTGGTCAGGCCGTTGAAAAACGCCATGAAACTGTAGTAGTCCGTCTGCGGGATCGGGTCGGCCTTGTGATCATGACAGCGGGCACAACCGACGGTTATTGCGAGAAAACCCTCGGTGGTCGTGCGCAGGATGTCGTCCATCACATCGTAGCGCGCCTGGTGGCGGTCGACCGGCTCGTCATCCCACTGCATCAGGCGGTGGAAGCCGGTCGCGATCTTCGCGTCGACGGTGATCTCTTCCAACTCGTCGCCGGCGATCTGCTCGCGCACGAACTGGTCGTAGGGTTTGTCCTCATTGAACGCTTTGACGACGTAGTCGCGGTAGCGCCAGATCTCTTTTTTCTCCGAGTCGCGCTCGAAACCGTTCGACTCGGCGTAGCGCACCACGTCGAGCCAGTGGCGTGCCCACCTCTCCCCGTAGTGTGGCGATGCTAGCAAGTCCTCGATGAGGTTCTCCCACGCCTGCGGCGATTCGTCTTTGATGAATGCGGCGACCTGCTCCGGGCTCGGCGGTAGGCCGATGAGGTTGTAGTAGGCGCGGCGGATGAGAGTCGCCTTGTTCGCCCTCGCGTTCTGCTTCAGCCCGGCTCCATTGAGCTTGGCGTTGATGAAGGCATCGATCGGGTGCTTGGCACCTTCGATCTGTGGCAGCGCCGGGCGTGTCAGTGGTTTATTGGACCAGAAAGCTTGCGTCGTGGCGTTGATCTTGGTCTGGCTGGATTCCTCCTCGAGCGGGTTGAGGACGTCGATGTCGTCGGCGGTCCAGGGTGCTTTCATTTCGACCCACTTGGTGAGCGTGGCGATCGTCTCCTCCGGGAGCTTGCTTTTCGGCGGCATCGCGTGCTGTGGGTCCGAGTGTGAGATCATCTTCAGTAGAGGACTCTCCGCCGGGTTCGTCTCATCGATCACGGCCCCGTGATCGCCACCGATCATCAGGCCGCGGCGGCTGATGAGTTGCAGCCCGCCCTTGGCCTTGGCGTGGCCTTTGCTATCGATCTTGCCGTGACACTTGAAACAGCTGTTGGCGAGGATCGGGCGCACCTCCTTGGAGAAGAACTCGACCTGCTCGGCGCTGAACTCCGGGTGCTCGATTTTTGTCCCCTCCTCGGCGTGGGCTGTGAATGTGAAGCCGAGGGTGGCAAACAGTAGGAATGATGGGTAGAATCGCGACATAAATGGGCTCCGGGCTTTTAACTTGAGCAAAGCAGCGTTGCGCTGTCTTTTCTAACGAAACATAGCCCTAAAAAGCTACCTTGGCTATGCTACGAAACGACAAAGACCTATCCGAAACCGACATCCGTCACCCGGAATCATGCATGTTGACCGTGCGCGCGGATGACGCTGGCGACGGGCGTCCTTGGCACGATGCGGGCGCACGATGCCGCCTGCTGGACGGGTATCACATCGAGCATGCCGGCGTCGGGCGCATGCCCGCGCCATTCGAGATTGTGCGGACGGCACTGGGCGGGTCGTATTTCCTGTCCTGCTTCGGCGGTTCGGGCGAAGTGTTAGTCAACGGCCGCTGGGAGACCTGCGGGGTGGGGGAGGCGTTCCTGCTGGCGCCGGGTACCCTGCACGCTTTTCGCGCCACGACGGGTGGGCACTGGGATTTCAGTTGGGTGCGCTACCGGGAGGTGGCGGGTCAGAAGCCGGTGGCACGCGCGAGCTCACCGGTGATGGCAAGATTTCCCGCGCAACCGTTCCTGCACGCGGTGTCTGGTCTCTACCACGCGAGCGCCGCCCCGGAGGCGCGGCCGGCGGCAGTGGCACAGTGGGTTGATTTAGTGCATAATTATGTGTTAGAGTATGCGCAGCCAGCAGGCGGTGATGCACGGCTAGATCGGGTCTGGGAGGCGGTGGGGCGCGACCTCGCCGCCGACTGGTCGACGGCCTCGATGGCGGAGATCGCGCACGTCAGCGAGAAGCAACTCGAGCGCCTGTGCAAACGTGATCTCGGGCGCACGCCGCGCCAGCACCTCATCGCGCTGCGGATGCACCGCGCGGCGGAACTGCTGACATCGACCGACGCGACGGTCGAATCGATCGCTGCGGCGGTTGGTTATCAGAACCCGTTCACGTTTTCGACCCGCTTCAGGCGCTTCAGCGGCTGGCCGCCGTCACGCTACCCGGCGCGGCTTTGATCGGGTCTGAAAATCGAGTGGAAAATTGGGATTTCCGACCCACCATATTGCTAGTTTATGAACGATCCTGTCGCCAATACCCAAGTCGAGTTGGCCAGCCGCCTAGGTCTGCTGGACGATGTCATCGAGGCGCTCGAAGACGGCGCCAACATCGATTGCAATGGCTGCTCGCCGGTCTATTTCGCGATCCAGAACGGTCACCGGGAGGTGCTGGTAGCTCTGGTCGAGCGCGGCGCGGATGTGTCAATGTTCGGGGTGGACCCAGCGGGCGACGTCCTTGAGCAGCTGATGGCGATCGGCCCAGGTGGGGTTGAGACAACCACGGTAGACGCGCCGGATGCGGTGGAGGGAATGGTCGAGCTAGACGCGAAGATGATCCGCGCCTTCGACCGGATGCTGTGCAACAAAGGCATGGGCGAACCGATCAAGAAGGGTCGCCTGACCGAATACCGAGCCTTCTGTGATGGCCTGACGAGCCTGGCTGCGGAAGATTGCCAATCCGTGGTTAGCGAGTTTCTCGACTGGATCAAGCCCCAGGGCGACGCCGATCCTGAGGAGGCGGCGAATATGATTCTCGGCGACGAGAGCAGCGCCGCGCGACTGGCGGAATTGGCCGAGCGCTACGCGAAGGTGACGGCGGAGGAGTTGCCCGGTGAGTTGTTGAAAGACTACCTCAAAGAGCGCAAGAAGGTCAGTTGATGAGGTAATATTTGGAGCTTCCAAGCGGTCGGGCCGCCGCCGGGATTGGATCACGCGACGGCGATGCGTTTCCTCGACTCGATCATGGAGAAGAATCTGCTGCCCGGTGCCCGGTAGTAAGTGCCTCTACCGGCGGATGAGATGACGGCGATTTAGCCTAGTCTCGACCGCACCCGGTTGGTAAACGTATGCGGAGTTAGGAAGAGTTGGATATGCGAGATCCCGAAAACGATGAAGTGGAGAACGGTTCGCAACTTGGCCGATCCAAAAAACAATAACAGCAGCCTAAACCAGCCGCAAGGTGGCGAGCAAATATTGATAGGAAAAGTATTTTTACTGTATTACCATTTTGAAGAGCACCGAGAAACTTGTTGGGTGAATTGCACTGTTCGCCTGAAAAAAGGCTCTTCGCAATACTGCGATACTCATTCTACCGCATCCTGCCAACCCTCACCGAACAGCAGAGGACGTTTCTGGAATACTTTTTCGATGTCAATCGACGCAGCATCATCGCCTTTGACCAGTTTGAGTCTTTGCGTTCCGGCGCTGGTTTTGGTAACGAGTTCGCAAGTTGCGCCTTTCCCAGCGATGAGGAAGATGAGGCTCCAATCGAGGGAGTGCGTATCCGCTACTTTGACGAGCAAGTAGATCTCCCGACTGAGTTCTTTTTCGAAAAGTTATCCGATTTAGGGTGAGGGTGTATTCGTCCCTCGCCGCGACACTGATTCTCGCCTCAAGTCGCTCGCAGGTGGTCGCGTCTTTCCTGGCGTCCACCACCTCTCAAGCTTTCTCGTGAACGATAGCGAAGGCTCGATTTCGATACGCATGAAAGCTGATGACTTCGAAGAACCACTGGTTGATCTCGAGGTCAGAGAGACATCAGATTTTCCGGAGTCGTCGGTTTTCGAATCACATCGGAGGCGTGACTGCATTGGTGGGTGGCAGGCATCAAGTGTTGCCAAACTACCTGAGTTCAACGGAGCGCGATTGGGCTTAAATAGGATGGAGGCCGGACTGGTCGAACTTCCCGCGTATTGGTTCAGGTAAAAATGGCTCGCCGCGACATTCGTCTACCATGGATACTTCCTTCAGCCCTTCACCCTGTTCTGCCAGAATATGAGAACGCAACAGCTCACCTGGATTCCTGCTATCTCTTCTCTGGTTGTGTTGTTTTCGTACGTTACGCTGGCTCTTCATGTGCGGCTTGGACTCGGTCATTGGCCAAAGCCGATGTATGAGAGTTACGAAACCAATTTATACTTTGCGCACGGATGGCTATTTATAGGTATTGGCTTTTTTGCAGTCCTTCTCGCGGCGCCCCTCTGGCTAGTCGGCTTAAAGCTGCCGATATTTAGGACACCAAAGCGGACACGATTCATCCAGCTTGGAGTGTTTGGTCTCGGATGGCTGCTTTTCTATCTCTATGTCGCTATCGATCCCGGTTCGTTCACCATGTGGTTTCTCGGCTAGGAGATGCACGGTCTCGGGGTGGCTTCGATTCACACGGTCGGCAGAGCAAGGCTGAGGATGACTCCAACATTGGAAAGTGTAAGTGATTGTCACGATCGACGTTGCTTATCTGACCGATGGATCATGGAAGATTGTTGAGGTTGGCTCCGGTGTCGTATCTGGGCTTCCGATGCGTATGGAACCCTAACGTTTCTTCGCAAGTCTCTGGAATCATGCTGGAGAGCATGTCGTCGATCCTAAGTTCTGACCCGCCGCGAGTTTATTCAGCCATGAACAATCAATCATCAACTGACCGCAAACAAGCGGGCGATCAAACGGCTGACGCGACGGACTTGAACCCTCGTTGAAATTTTCAACGCCTAACCCGAATCAGATGGTCGCCGCGGGCTGTCGGTCGACGACTCGCTCTGCCTACTGTGGCAGGGCTAGGCGCTGGTCGCGCATTTTTTGTTGCAGGCGGATTCGATCGGCGAAGCGCTTGTCGAGGCCGAGCTGCTCGTAGAGCGTGAGCTTCTCTTCGTGCAGTTTCTTGTCGAAGGGGGAGTCCTTCAGCTGCGCATCGATCTTCTGTAGGGCGAGTGCGTGGTAGCCTTCGGCTATCAGGAGGGCGAGTTCGACTTTCTGGTAATCCTTAGATGGTTGATCCTCCCAGCGGCGTATCTCGGCGAGGGCTTTGCGTGAGGGTTTTAGCCTGTTGGCCTTTAGTAGGATTTCAGCCTCGAGGCGGGCGATCGTTGCTAGGCGTTTGCGGCGCAGATCCATCTTCTTCTGCCTCTCAGAGGCCTCTTTTTTCTCGTCGAGGGTCGCCTCATCGGGTTCACTGCGGGCACCGAAGTAGGTGGCGACACCTTTCGGGTCGCTCAGGGCGCGGGCTTTTTTCAGTATTTTCATTACCTGCTTCGGTGCGTTCTTGTTTTTCTTCTTGGCAGGTTTTTTCTTCGGTGCGTCGCCTTTCTTTGGGGGGGCGATGAGTAGCCCGGCTTGCCCAGCATGAATCATGGCGTGGATGACGTGAAGGTCGGCGTCTTTTGGCTTCTCTTGCAACAATGCCTTCAGCAGCTCGTCGCGCTTGGCCTGCTCTTCGGCTTTTTCGGAGAGCTTGGTCGCCCTGACGAAGGTGAGGCGTCGTTGGAAGCGGTCGTCGGTCAATTTATCCAACGCAGCTTTCTTTTTCTCGAGTGACTCGGGCTTTTTCTTTTGGTTGGCGACCGCTTTGAAGTCGGCGCCTGGTCGGCACTCGACGCGGATGCTGAGTAGCTCGTGCTTGGCGCCGCCCTGTTGCTTCAATTTGAAACTCCCACTGAAATAATCGGGAGCCGGTTTCTGCGAGCCCAGCGAGGCGAGCCCCGCTGCGCCAACCAATAGGCTGTTGCTACGATTTGCTACCAGCTCTAGCGCCCCGGTCTTCTTCCCCTGCATCACCTCGCGATTCGAGGTGAAGAGTTCGAGGGTTTTCGGCTTGTCGAGTTTGGTCGAGTAGGCGAGCGGGCGGTCCTGTTCACGCTCCAACATAGATCGTTCAAGGCTGCGCAGGTCACGGTAGAAGGTCGTCTTGCCCTTCGGCAATGTGAGGCCGGAGTTCCGGTAGGCGCCTCCCTGGTAGAGTAGCTTTCCGGACTCGTGGTAGGCGGTGATCACGCCACCAGCGATTTCCGAACCGGCAGAGAAACGCCGCGCGGACTGGAGTTCGATCTTGGTGGGTTTCTCAACGGCGACCGAGAAGGTCTGGCGCAGAAAGGCGGGCGACAGCCCCTTCTCCTGACGCGGGCCTGGAGGGAATGCCTCGCGTTGATCTGGCGAGAGGAACTCGGTTTTTTCCGGCAGTTGGCTGAAGTGGGCGCGATCGATGGAACCCTCGCCGCTGACGGTTTCGCTGCTGGCGCTGACAACGCGCAGCGGGACGTGTTCGTCGTTCTGATTGAAGGAGAGCAAGTCCTGGTCGGAGTCGATGCCGATGAATTGCAGGTCGACCCCGAGGGTGGTTTTGCCGGCGGAGAAATACGGTTGGTGGATGGCGAGTTCGGTTGTCTTACCGCCCTCGACTGGGATCAGGATTTCCGCCTCGGCGCCAGGGGTCATGCCGAAGTAGCTCATCTTGTTGAATGAGTAGTAGCTGCCGTCGGCGACCAGCGTGACGGCGTGCAGGATGACCACGCGCGGCAACGGGTCAGCGGACTGGCGGTGCAGGCGCAGTTTCATGAAATTGGCATTCGCTGGAATCTGGAAAAAGTGCCGATCGGTCGCGCCGGATTTGAGATCGAGCGAGTAGCTGGCGCGGTGTTTGGCATGCGGATCGGTTTTCTCTCCGCGCACGATGGTGATCGGGATGCGCAGCAGTGGTCCGGAATTTGGCGAGTCTGCCAGCCGCGCCTGGATCTCTGCGTATAGTGGTGGCTGTCCGGGGCGTGTCTCGGGAATATCGAGGATCGGGCGGATGGTGATACGCCCGTTCGCCAGCCTCACGTAGTCAGGTACTTTGACCCAGGGCTGCGTCGAGGTGAACACCAGATCTTCTTCGAAAGCGTACTTTTCCGGAGCGTTGACGCGTTGGATGAACTTGGGAGTGATGTCGAAACGCACTTCTTTCTTCCCGGCAGGGATGTCCCCACGCAGGTAGAGGCCGGGGCCGTTGCGGAAGGTGTTCGATTCGGTGTTGATGGAGTAGAAGTGATCCCAAGCGCTCTCTTCAGCGTTCGCCTTGAGATGATCCCACGCGGGGAGCGCCTGGACTAGGCCGGCGCCCTGTGCGAAGACCTCGACATCTCTGACGAAGTGCGCGCTGTTCATGAGCGCTGCGCGGATGCGTGCCGGTGAGTGCTCGACCTTGCTCTGTTTCGCCGCACTGACTAGCAGAGCACCAAGACCAGCGACTGAGGGGGACGACATCGAGGTGCCATTGTAGCGCTGCGACTTGCGTAATTCGTCGTAGGCCAGTGAGGCATACGCGCCGCCGGGTCCCATGATATCGACGCCTAGGTCGCCGTTCTTCGCCGGGCCGCGTGCGGAGAAATTGTAGGCTGTGCTCGGTGCCTTGCTGGTCTGGTTGTGGAGCACGCGCGCCATCTCCGAGGACACGTAGGCGCCGACGCCGATCACCGAACTGGCATCGCCGCCTGGGCTTCCGAGTGTCGACAGTGCAGGTCCGCTGTTGCCGGCCGAGACGAAGGCGGTGACACCGTATTTCTCCACTAGCAGATTGTAGGTGCGGGCGCCGAGATTCCCACCGTCCTGATACTGGCTTGCGCCACCCCAGCTGGCGTTCATGATGTCGACCCCATATTGCGCGCAGGCGGCGACCCCACGCATCTCGCCGACCCCGGTCGAGCTGCCACCGAAGCGCGTGTCGCCGATTTTCACCGAGAGGATCCGCGCGCCAGGGGCGACGCCATCGCGATGCGGTGTGTCTGGAAAATGGGCGGCGGCGATCGATGCCACATGGCTGCCGTGTGAACCGCTGACGGTCACGATCGATAGCAGGTTGCCTTCCTCATAGACCTGCACCGCGAAGGTCGAAGCCTCCTCTTCAGCCAGCATGCCGAACTCGCCAGCGATGCCGAAGGGGCGCAGGACCTTCTCGTCATTGAGGTCGCCATCCTCATCGGTGTCGATCACCGCATGGAACTGCTTCCCATCTGACCAGACGACACAGTCGTAAACCGGCCCCGGATCGGAGGTTGCATAACCACGCTCCAACGATTCGAGAATCTGTTCGTGGGCGACCTCGTTTTTCTCTTTCAGGCTGCGATCTTCCGCTGCCTTGTTGAACGTTTTGCGCTCGCCTCTCCTCTCAGCAGCGAGGCGCTCGTCTGCACGCCGATCGGTGATCTCGCCGAGCTCGCGCTGCCATTTGGAAGATCTCAAGTTCGACACCCGGCGTGTTACGCCGCCATGGAACAAGTCGCTCGCGCGCTTGATCCCGAGGTGAAATTTCTTCGAAGGGTTGGTTACTTTTTTCGGCAGCGTCAGTGTGCGTCCGGTGAGCCCTTGCAAGGTTCCGTCATCACCCCGTTCAGCAAGGTGGGAAGTGTCGACATCTCCGGATCCAGTCGCGTCGATCACGTCGACGATCTTGCGCTTGCCGGTCGAGGTTTTTTGCAATCCCGCCGCCGCTGGATCGACCCCGGTATCGAACACCGCGATCACCGCCTCACGCCCGTCGAACTTCGGGTGCTTCTTCAAGAACTCCAAGATACCCGTTTCGCGTTTTGGAATCAGCGCTTCCTGCTCGGTTTTCACGGGCGAATCCTTCTGCGCGAAAGTCTGAGTAAAAGGCGAAAATGTGGCCAAAATGGCTGTGGCGTAGAGGAAAACTCGGTGGTGTCTGATCATTTCGGTGGGTTTGTTGCTCAAAAGTCGATAATTCTACACCAAATCCACTCAAAGTGTTCTGATAATTATTTAAAATATAGAAATAATCAATATACCGAGAGTTTTCTTGGAAGTAATTGCTCGATGGGGCGTTTTCGAGTTGTCAGGTGGGGGGATTGTGGATTTGGTGGAAGTCCGGCAAGATGCCAAACCTACGTAGCCTCGGAATCCTGCCGAGGGACGCGGCAGGAGAATTGAAGGATGGAAATGATTCGTGCCCAGTCACCTGATGAGATCGACGACGCGCGTCGGCTGTTCCGTGAATACGAGGCCTTCTTGGATGTGGACTTATGCTTCCAAGATTTTGAGGCAGAACTGGCAAGCCTTCCTGGGAAATACGGTGGCCCAGAAGGTGAGTTACTGCTGGCTTATGAGGCTGATCACGCGGTCGGCTGTGTCGCCCTGCGGCGATTGGAGGACGGCGTTTGCGAGATGAAGCGCCTGTTCGTTAGGCCAGCGGCGAGAGGTCGCGGTTTGGGGCGACAGCTCGCGGAGGAGATTGTTCGGGCAGCGTGTGAGTTGGGTTACGCGACAATGCGACTCGACACGCTCGAGAGATTGGAAGGGGCGATGCACCTCTACGAGGGGCTCGGTTTTCGCAGGATCGGAGCTTACTACGACAACCCGCTCGCCGAGGTCGCCTACTTTGAAGCGGATCTCTATTCCTCCAGCTGATCTGTCTTACTCTTCGCGCGCTTCCCGTCCTCGTCCTGAGGCGTTTTGGCGGCTGGCTTGGGCACTCCTTCTTCTGGGAATGGGGGCAGGCCGATGGTCAATGCTCCGCGGCGGCGCGGGTCACTGGCACCTTGGAAAATACCAGCGCCATAGGAGATGGTCTGGGTCGAGCCTAGCGCTGGGCCAAGGCGCACCTTGTGCCCTCTGGATGCTAGCAAGCGGATGGTGTCGGGGCTGAAGCCGCGCTCGATGCGGATCTCGTCAGGGAACCACTGGTGGTGGAAGCGTGGTGCTGCGGTGGCCTCGGCGACGTTCATGCCGTGGTCGGCGAGGTTGCAGGTCATCTGTAGGACGATGTTGATGATGCGGCTGCCGCCCGGGCTGCCGGTGGCGATGATGCTGCCGTCCTCCTTGAAGATGAGCGTTGGTGTCATGCTGCTGAGCATGCGTTTTTCCGGTTCGATGGCGTTGCGCCGACCGCCGATCAGGCCGTAGGCGTTGGGCTTGCCGGGCTTGGCTGAGAAATCGTCCATCTCGTTGTTGAGCAGGATGCCGGTGCCGGGGACGACCAGTTTCGAGCCGTAGCTGAAATTTAATGTGTAAGTGTTAGATACGGCGTTGCCGAAGCGGTCGATGACGCTGTAGTGCGTCGTCTCGTTGCTCTCGAAGCGCTCTAGCGGGTCGAGGCCTGGGGCTACTTCGAGGCTTGGGGTCGCGTGCTTGGGGTCGATCTTCTCGGCCAGCAGGCGGGCGTATTTTTTCGAGATCAGCTGCTTGGTCGGGATGTCGGTGAAGTCGGGGTCGCCGAGGTAGCGCGAGCGGTCGGCGAAGGCGAGGCGCATCGCCTCTGCACTGACGTGGATGGCATCGGCCGAGTTGTGGCCGTATTGCTCGATTGGGAACTGCTCCAACATGTTGAGCATCTGGATCAGGTGGACGCCTCCGGAACTCGGAGGCGGCATCGATACAACTTTGACGCCGCGGTAGGTGCCGGTGACGGGCTTGCGGATGACGGGCTGGTAGCCTGCGAGATCGTCCATGGTGATGAGGCCGCCGTTGGATGCCATGTCGGCGGCGATCGCCTCGGCGATCTCGCCCTTGTAGAACGCGTCGGAGCCCTGCTCGGAGATCAGGCGCAGGGTCTTCGCGAGGTCTTTCTGAACTAGTAGCGAGCCGATCGGCCACGGGCTGTGATCGGGTTGGAAGAAGATCTTCATTGCCTCCGGGGCGGGCTTGAAGTCGTCGGAGTAGAATTTGAGCGAGTCGAACAGGTCTTCGCCGACCGGGAAACCCTGTTCGGCAAGGTTGATGGCTGGCGCGAGCGCGCGCTGCAGGCTGATGGTGCCGTACTTTTCTAGCGCCAATGTGAGTCCTCTTACGGTGCCGGGCACGCCGGCTGCGAGGTGGGTGATCTGCGACAGATCGGCCACGGGATTGCCTTTCACGTCGAGGAACATGTCGCGGCTGGCGGCTTTTGGCGCCTTTTCGCGGTAGTCGATGGCGATTTGTTTCTGCTCATCGGCGAGGTGCACGATCATGAAACCACCGCCACCGATATTGCCAGCACGGGGCAAGGTGACCGCGAGCGTGAAGCCGGCGGTGACCGCTGCGTCGATGGCGTTGCCACCTTCAGCGAGGACGTCTGCGGCGGCTTTGGTGGCGTGGGCGTCTTGGCTGGAGACCATCCCGCCGTAGCCGACCACCGGGTGGACGATGGCGGGGTCACGGAAGATCGCGGTCTGGGCGGTGGCGATCGTAGTGAGCGCGATCGCGATTGCGACAATTGTGAGTGGGATGGATCGGGTCATGGCTTCGCTTGGGCGGGGTGATCGAGGGGGCGAGGTGCCCCTTACTACGCTAGATCATTGGTTCGACTTCGCCACTGCCTTTGCTGGTCTTGGTGCTGTTGAGGAACTGGGTTCCCCACGGCGAGCGGACGAAGCCGTAGAGTGCTGAGACGACGATGATGAGGAGCACGACTGTCAGCAAGCGGTTGTAGGTGCGGCGTTCGAAGACGCCGCCCTCGCCTGGCATCGGGGTGGTATTCGGGTAGCGAGGCAGGCCGTATTCGTCGGCGATCTCGATCAGGTGGAGCAGGTGGATCACTGGTTTGCCCTGGTCGCTGAAGGCGGCCATCACCGAGGTGTTGGTGTCCGCACCGCGCGGCGGGTTCAGGTTGAGCCCCTGACGGAAGCTCTCTTTGGCGATCGCTTTACCGGCGGAGCTAGTGCCGCCGCCGACGTTGATATAGGCGACGATCGGACCCTCGGCTTTCTCGCGGTAGATCTCGAGGCGCTGCTTGACGCTGTCGGCATAGTTTTCCGGACTGAGGAACCGTGGCACGTCATTGCGTTCGATCCCGGAGCGCAGGAGTTCGAGCGAAGCGTCGGGCAGGCCTTTGGCGACGTCCTCGATCCCGCCGAGTGATGCCGCGACGGCGCGGAATTTGATAGGCGTCTTCTCTGCGATGATCTTCTCCATGTCGAGCCAGAGGAACTCCGGGTTGTTAGCGCCCCACTCGGAAGACGAGGCGCTGGCGATGATGACCGGCTTGAGTTTGAGCGTGTGGCAGGCGGCGTAGACGGCGAGGTTGACCGCGGGGTACGAGCCGGAGACACCGATCGCAATGCTGTCGCCCGACTTGAGCCCGGCGTCCTTGAACATGTCGACGATCACGGCGGCGAAGTTCGGGTTCAACGAGGTGCGCTTGGTGAAGTAGCCACCAGCGTTGGTGGTGACTGGGGTGTGTGGCAGGCCGAGGATGCCGGTCTCGGCGGGATCGAGCGTGGTGTCGATTGGGCCGAAGTTGTTGAGGCGGTGCTGCTTGAGCGCCACCATTCCGTCGGCAGCCAGTTCGGCGGCGGCGAGTTTTTCGTCGTAGTGCTTCTGGCGGATGTCCTTTTTAAAATGCTCGACGATCGCGACAGCGCCGACGGCGAGGAGTGCTACGAGCGCCATGGCGCGGATTGAGATGCCTTTCGGCCTCCAGTAAATACCTTTCATTGATTCGTTCTTTCTGGGTGTGAGGAGATTGATTTATTCGGAATCGGAGTCGGACTCGATCACTTGGGATGCGGAGTTGATCTTGTTCTCGAACAGTTCGATCTCGGTAGGGATCAGCAGGATGAGGATCAATCGCGTGACCATCGAGACGGTGGCCAGTGAGGTGATGGTCTCGAGCACACCCTGGCGATCCATCCACAGTGCGATGAGTCCTGGGATGATGAAGCCAATGACCTGGTAGTCGCCGCCGAGTCCGGAGAAGTGATCGCCACCGATAGTCCTGAAGCCGACGCCGAGCACGTAGCCGGTGAGGATGGCTAGCGCGGTGCGGCGTTTCCCGTAGACGATGACGATCGAGGCGACGAGGCGTATCACCAAGTAGGTGAGGACGGCGATGCCCAGCGTCAGGAGGATACTAATCGGCTGGAAGGTGAACACGGCGAAGTAGCCGGGGACGACGAGGCCGCCGGCTTTGAAGCCGAAGAACTCTGCGAAGAGCAGGCTGACGACGAGGCCGACGCCGATGGAGACAGTGAGTAGATCGATCATGTTTGTTTTTTGTAATAGAAAATTGTTAGAGGATGGCGGCAGTGGGCGACTCCTCCGGGGCGCAGCGATTCTTGACCATCTGCAGGAGGTCGAGGCCGGGGCCGCCGATATTGCCCATGCCGATGATGAGGGCAGACTGCCCGGAGACGGAGAGCATGGTCTCGAAGATCTGTGAGGCGTTCTTACCGTCGGCGTAGTGGATCTTCTCCGGGTCGATGCCGTTTTTCAACGCGGCGCGGGTGAATGCGTGGGTGCCGGTGCCGATCAGTAGGTAGAGGTCGGCAGGCGACCACTCGACACAGGCCTCGCCGAGGCTGTAGGAGCGGTCCGGGCGGTCGGCGCGGCAGTTGAAAAGGGCGATGCGCATGATGCCTTCGCGCTTGGCCACCGAGGACTCCCAGATGCGCCCGGTGGAGACGGGATCGTTGGCGGCGAAGGCATTGACGAAGAATAATTTGCGACCGAAGTAGTCGATTTTGTATTCTTTGAGAACGCCGATGTCTGGGGGCGATTTGTACATCCCGTCGAGCGCGGTCTGGCGCTCGATTTTGAGGTCGGCGCAGATGCTGAGGACGAGGGCGACATTCTCCGCGTGTTCCTGGTAGGGGAAGCCGGCGAGATCCTCCTCAGTGATGTTGGCGACGTCGTCTTCGGTAGTTCCGACGAACTCTGACCCGCGGTCCTCGCAGGCCTGGATCATCGGCGCTGCGTGCTCGCGCTCACAGGTGAATAATTTTCCGCCGCGCGGCACCATGCCGCTGAGTGCGAGCGAAACATCTTCTGGTTCCGGCCCCATGACGTCGAGGTGGTCGGGGCGCGCGTTGGTGATCACTCCGTGGGTGGCGCGCACGAACATCTTCTCGGACATCCACTGGTAGCTCGGCTGCAGCGCCATGCACTCGATGACGAGCACGTCTGGCTTGTAGGCGGCGGCGGTCTTCACGACGCGCACCTGTTCGCCGACGTTGGCACCGGCCGGCCGGTAGATCGGGTACTCGCGCCCGATCGGGGTGATGAAGCGCGCCAGCGTGCCGGTGGTCTTCGCGCAGGTGGTGAGCCCCGCTTCGCGCAGGGCGCCAGATAGGAGGCGGGTGACGCTCGACTTCCCGCGGGTACCGTTGACGTGGATTCGCACCGGGATGGTGTCGAGCCTCTTGCGGTGGGCATGGGCCTCCAATAGGCCGAGGAGCAGGATGAAGAGGAGGCAGCAGGATAGCAGGACTAACATTGGGCGAGTGATTCGGTGAGGAGGATTTGGATGGTGTCGGCAGCGTGTTCGAGGGCCGCCACGCACGAGCGGTGATCAGGTGCTTCAGCGATGATCTTTCCCTTGCTGTCACCACTTCCAACGCGATTTGGTACTACGTCGCCGGGGCGGAGTCTACAGGAGACACTGATGATTTCGGGTGCGCTGAGAGCTTTGTCTAGGCCGAGGACTTCGCTAATTTGGCCAGCTGTGGGATGGATCAACCACACTCCGGCGGTCTTCCCGGCGTGGTCGGGTAGTGCAACGGGTCGTTTGCCGACGGCGAGCGACAACACTGAAGTCCATGGATTGAACCCGTAGGCGCGGCGGATCAGTTCCATGATGTAGCCGCCGGGCGGACGGGCGGCGATCTCGCCGAACACCGGTCCGTCTGGGGTGAGAAAGATCTCCATGTGGCTGATACCATCGCTGATGCCGATGGCCGTGTGGACGCGCTCGTTGAGCGCGTCGATGTCATCCAACTGGGGGGTGTCGAGCACCGCTGGGACGACATTCGCCCAGCGCGGTTTCAGGTAGCGGGTCGGGTTACGGAAAATGGTGGTGCCGTCGTGTCGCAGCGTCTCGATGCTCATCTCGGTGCCGCAGACGAAGCCCTCGGCGAGCAAACCCGGGCGTAGCTTAGCGGCGACCTCCTGGGCAGTTTTACAGATCCAGACCCCGCGTCCACCGGAGCTGATCGGCATCTTCAAAACCAGCGGCAGGCCGAGTGTCGCGACGAGTTCGTCGGCGCTGGTCTCGGTGGTGATCTCACGCCAAGGAGCACAGGGGATTCCCGCAGCGGCGATGGCCTTTTTCATCGCTAGTTTGTCGTGGCATCGCAGCGCGGTATCCGGTGTGATCCCGGGGAGACCAAGGTACTCGCGCACGGCAGCCGCAGCGCAGACGGCGCCGGTCGCTACTGCCGCCACGCCGATTGGCGGGTGGTCATGGGAGAGTT
>JBLHKE010000002.1:0-43141 GCA_047619485.1 Verrucomicrobiales bacterium
TCTGATCGTGCGTGACATAGATCGCAGTGAGTTTGAACTCCTTGCAGATCCGCCGGATCTCGGTGCGCATCTCATGGCGGAGTTTGGCATCGAGGTTCGAGAGTGGCTCGTCGAGTAATAGGCACTGCGGGCGCACGACCAGAGCGCGTGCGAGTGCGACGCGTTGTTGCTGCCCGCCGGAGAGCTGGTTGATCTTGCGGTCGGCGTAATTCTCCATGCGTACCGTCGCGAGTGCCTTGAAGACCTCCCTTTCGATCTTGTCCTTCTCCATCTTGCGCTCCTCGAGTCCGAACGCGACGTTGCGCGCGACGGTCATGTGTGGCCAGAGGGCATAGCTCTGAAACATCATCGCGGTATTGCGCTTGTGTGGCGGCGTGTTGGTGACCTCCTTGTTGTCGAAAAAGATCTGGCCATGATCCGGTTCGTAGAACCCGGCAATGTGCCGCAGGAGGGTGGTCTTCCCACATCCGCTGGGTCCCAGTAGGAAGAAAATTTCTCCGGCGTTGATCCGCAGTGAGACGTTGTCGAGTGCGGTGGTGGTGCCGAAGCGTTTGGTAAGATTGCGGATGACGATGGAGACCATGATGGGCGTCCTTCTTTGTTACCCGTGACGCCCCCGTAGATGCAAGCCTTTCTTAAAATTTAAGGAGGGCAAATTGACTCGGCGAGTGAACAAAGCTCGGGCGGCTCCCTTGATCTGAAATCAGACAGTAAACTAGGCCAAGGGTTGAATCATCCCCCCTGACCCGAATGGCACGTAGATAAGGCGCACCCTCGCCGAAAAACGCATGGCACAGCAGAAGCTTACAAAAAGCACCAGAGACTGCTGGAGGCGGAATGTAGAACGAACGCCTCGTTCGTTCTGGGAAATCACGGCCCCGCAGGAAGGGGCAAGATTTCCCCGCCTGCAATCCACGCGAGTAGCAGCCAACAGAAAACGATCACCTCGAACGACGCACTTTGCCTGGGGAGCCTGCGAGCGGGAGAGGGTTCGAACTGATGGAACGTTGCGGCTATCGCGCACACGGACGCTTGCGGTTCATCGCTCCGCTCGATCCGAACGAACGGAGGCGTTCGTCCTACCGCGACGACATCGACCGATGGCGGATGCCATCCCGATCCTGAGAGATCCAACAGGCTGGCACTCGGGAGAGTGCAGTTAACTACGTGCCAATCCCCCCTGACCTTAATCTGGAATCGGGGGTTTTAGGGAACCGACAACCGAACAGATAAATATTTGAGCTGCCAATGGATTGGTGCGTGCGTGCTGCTCTGCGTTCGTGTAGATAGGCATCATGGAATTTCGGAACTCATACGCGTTGGCTGTCGGGATGTTGGTGTTCGTCGGTCTCTGCCAACCATCAGCGCGCGGAAAAGATTGGCCACAATTCCGCGGACCAGATGGACAGGGGCACTCGGCAGCGGTTGGGGTGCCGATCAAGTGGTCGGAGAAGGACAACGTCGTCTGGAAGAAAGCGATCCCTGGGGAGGGCTGGTCTTCGCCGGTGCTAGTGGATGGACGATTGTATCTCACCTCAGCAGTCGCGGAGAATGGCGATGGACCAAACGCGGACCGTGAGCTCCACGTCCTCTGCGTCGATGCGGCAAGCGGGAAGGTGGTCTGGGATCGTGAGGTATTTCCCCAAGAGGGGAGCAAAGCGCCGAGAATCCACAAAAAGAATAGTCACGCGAGTCCAACACCGGTGGTCGAGAAGGGTAAGGTCTATGTGCATTTTGGTCATCAGGGCACGGCTTGTCTGAACACCGAGGGCAAAGTTTTGTGGCAGAATCGCGAACTCGTCTATGCCCCGGTGCACGGCGGTGGCGGTTCGGCAGTGATCGCAGGCGACCGTCTAATTTTCACTTGTGATGGTCAAAAGAATCCGTTCGTCGCCGGATTGGTGAAGTCGAACGGGCGGCTCGCTTGGAAATTTAAACGCGATACCGGAGCGAAGAAGAAATTCTCGTTCGCGACGCCGCTGGTCATCGAGGTCAAAGGCGAGTCGCAGGTGATCGTTCCTGGCAGTGGCGGCGTGAGCGCACTAGACCCTCGCACTGGGCGCGAGATCTGGTTCGTCGACTATGATCAAGGTTACTCGGTGATCCCGCGACCTGTCTACGGTAACGGCATGGTGTTCGTCAGCAGTGGCTATGACCGCCCGGTAGCGATGGCGATCAAGGTCGACGGCAAAGGCGATGTCACCGATTCGCATGTCGCGTGGCAGACCGACGATCGCGCGCCGAACACCCCATCGATGTTGCTCGTCGGGGAAGAACTCTACATGACCTCCGACGGTGGGGTGACGTCGTGCCTCGATGCCAAATCAGGTGACGTCTACTGGTCAGAGCGAACCGGTGGCGGTATGTCGGCTTCTCCCCTCTATGCGGAAGGACGGATCTACATTCAAGATGAGAAGGGCACCTGCACGGTAATCAAAGCCGGAACCGAGTTCGAAAAACTTGCTACCAACCGCATCGACGGTCGCACCCTGGCATCGTTCGCGGTGGATGATGGCGTCATCTTTCTGCGCAGCGAGACGCATCTCTACCGGATTGGTCGCGCCGCGAAGTAGTTCTAGAAGTCGTTCGGTGAGGTCTCGACGACCGTCGACTTCGCACTCACGCTCGGTGCAACGCCGTGCGTCTCCTCGAGGTTGGTGGCGATCTGGGTTAATGTCCCGGAGAGGTTCGAGATGATTTTTCCGATCGCGTTTGCGAACTGGCGAGCCTCGAGGGCTGCGCGAGCGGTCAGGACGATCTGTCCCAGTTGTTGCTCACTCACATACGGTTCAAGACCATACCCGACCATCAGACTGCAACGTCCGTTGGACGGGTCGATCGTGAGGAGGATGTCGTGATTGTTGTTGGCGCGATCGAGGTCGCGGGCGATGCCTGCCTCGTTGAAAATCCAAAAGGCGAACACCCCGAGACTCGTGTCCGTCGGCAGGTTCGTGGTGACAACTGAGAAATTCGTCTGCGGGAAACGGATGGTGAGTTCGTTGGCCGCTCCCCGAATGCGCTTTTTTGAGCTGTCGTTTAGAATACCAGCATCGTCAGAGATCCCTTCGACGATCCGTGGCACCACTCCGAAGAGTCGGTTCACTTTCTCCAGTGACATGCCGCAACGTTGGCAAGATGGCATTCCAGCTTCAGTAGCGGTTTTGCAGTAGGGACAACGCATGGGTCTAAAAATGGTTAAGAGAATTAAACTATTAAGTCCAGCCGATATTTTTCTGGGCACCTCCGGAAACCTGCTGTGGAAATGGGGCGCAGAGAAAATTCCCGCTGGCGAGGCGATAAACGTTAAGCTATCTGGTGATAGTGGGCGCTTTAGCAACGAAGACAGCGGGGATTTTATCAAGCTCCAGCCCGCATGAGGTTTTCCGAGGTGCCCTTCTTTCTGAGAAAATTAGAAATCTTTCGGTATCCAAGGTTTAAAGGCATCTGGGATCGGACTCTGGAACGCCAAGTCCTCTCCTGAATCGGGATGCTTGAACCCGAGCTTCCAGGCATGGAGCATCAGACGTGGAGCTCCGGCGGAATTCTTCGCGTAAATAGGATCGCCGAGGATTGGGTGACCGAGTTCGCGCATGTGCACGCGGATCTGGTGAGTGCGTCCGGTGTGCAATTCACACTCGACGAGGCTGCTGTCGGCCATCGGCATGACGACTCGGTAGTCGGTGATAGCGAGTTTTCCCGCTGGAGGCATGACAACCGTCATTTTCTGCCGATTGCGTGGGTCGCGTGCGATCTGGTTCTCTAAATGGCCACTGTCCATCGGCGGGCGACCCTTGACGACGGCCAAGTAGAACTTGCTCACCTGGCGGGATGAAAATTGTTCGGTGAGCGACTGGTGCACCGCATCGGTTTTGGCGACCACGAGGCAGCCGGAGGTGTCTTTATCGAGCCGGTGCACGATTCCTGGCCGTTCCACTCCGCCGATTGAAGCGAGGCGGCCGCGGCAGTGGTGGAGCAGGGCGTTCACCAGCGTCCCATCCCAATTGCCGGCTGCCGGGTGAACGACGAGTCCGCTGTCCTTGTTGACCACGAGCAAGTGCTCGTCTTCGAAGAGCACGTCGAGCGGGATGTCCTCGGGAAGCGCTTCCGCTGGCGTCGGATCCGGGATTTTAACGACAATTTGATCGCCCAAACTCAGAGACTGGCGGGGTTTCGCTCCTTTCGAGTTGAGGGTGATCGCGCCCTCCTTGATGAGCGCCTGCAGCCGGGATCGAGAAAGCTCGGTGGCGTTTTCTGCGAGAAAACGGTCGAGTCGCTTTCCGACGTCAGATTCGAGAGAGATTGTAAATTCCATACGGGCGCAGATCTAGGCGAATTTGCAGTGACAATCGTGCTGGCGCAATCTTCGACTTCGCAGCTGGTCGGGTTTGATCTAGGGGGTGGGGATGCTATCTATATATTGAATGTCATCCCCCGAGCCCGACAACCGCATCATGAACGCCTGCCCCATCTGTGGTGGTGTGATGGATGTGACAGCCTGCGCTCCGTATAGCAAGGTCGTCTGCCCGTCCTGCAGTACGCCGATTCGGGTGCGGACGGATTTCGACCACTTCACGCTAAAAAAACAGATTGGTCAGGGCGGGATGAGCCGAGTTTTTCTCGCCCTCGACCGGACGCTCAACCGCGAGACTGCGTTGAAAATTCTCAACCCGGAGCTGAGTAAGGATCGGGACCGGATCGAGCAGTTCGAACGCGAGGCACGTATTACCGCCTCGATCAGCCACCCGAACGTGGTGAAAGTGTTTTCGGTCGGCAACGACCAGGGGCATTTTTTCATCGCGATGGAACTGGTGCCCTTCGGTAGCCTCGACGAAAAGATCAATAAAGAGGGGCGCGTTGGCGAAGATCAGGTCCTCGAGATGGCGGAGCAGTTGGCGATGGGACTGAAGGCCGCGCATGATGCTGGACTGATCCACCGTGACATGAAGCCGGGAAATATCCTGTTCTCGCAAGATGGCGCGGCGAAGGTGGTGGACTTCGGACTGGCGCACATGATCGATCAGGTAGACGCGAACACCGAGATCTGGGCAACGCCCTACTACGTGCCGCCGGAGAAACTGCACAAGAAGCCCGAGGATTTTCGCAGCGATATCTACAGCCTTGGCGCCTCGCTATTCCATGCGCTGGCCGGACAGCCACCATACTCCGCTGACACCGCATCGCTCGAGGAGTTGAAGGAGATCAAGGACAAGCCGGTCAGCATCGAGATGTTCGCACCAAACATCTCGTCCGAGACCTGCGCGCTCATCGATCGCATGATGGCACGCAAGCCGAACGATCGCTACAAGGGTTACAAGGAACTGCTCGAGCACATCCGTTTCGCCCGCCAGGCGAGCCACGGGGCGGTCGACCCGGCGGTCGCTGCCAAGCGCACCCAGCGCGCCGCGCGACAGTCTGCCACGCGCAACGCGATTATCGCGACTTTCGCTGTCGCGATCTTGACCCTCGCCGGCGTGCTCGGAAACCACTTCTACCAGCTTTCCAAACGTGAATCGAACATCAGCCTTACGAAGGCCGGCGGGAGCACGCCCAGCCAACCTGCCTTTGCTGCGAGCAGCAACACCTCGCAGCAGTTCCTGAGTGCGCGCGAGGCGATGTTCGCAGGGGATTTTCAGAAGGCGCGCAACGTTTTTCTCGAGTTGGCGCGCAGCAGCGAGACGAAGCAGCCGACTCTGAACTGGGCACGTTTCAACGCCGGGCTGTGCGCTCTTTTCCGTGGCGACGCGCGGGCGGCGACCTCCGAATTTAAATTGATCGCCAAGACCGAACTCGGCGAACAGGCGGGGACTAGCCCAGCGCTCGCGCAGTTTTTTACGGACGTTGCGAATGCGATGGCGCACCCGCTGCCGGTGCCGCTCGAGGACGGGACGCGTTACTCGAACGAATCCACCGAGGTGTTGGCGCTGCTGGCTTTCGGCTTGAAGGATTGGGAAGCAGGTTATTTTTCCGAGGCGCACCAGTTCTTCGAACTGTTCCGGGCAGCTGACCTCAGCGAGTCCGAGGCGTGGGTTCACGATTACAATGGCCTGCTGGACAACTATGCGCACGATATGATACTGATCTCGAAATTTCCGGTCGTCCAACGCGAGCCGTCATTGCTGCAGGCGCGTGCGTCGATCGAACAGGCCAAATCGCTGGTCAAAAAAACGCGCTCTGGGACGAGTGTGAAGTCGCGACTCAGCACGAGAATCAAGCGCCTGTCGAAGCTACTCGCACGGCTCGAGCGTGACGACGAGATCGATAGCCAAGCGCGTCTGAGCGCGCTGCGGGTGGGTGAGGGCAAGCGCATGCGCGAGTTGCGTGGTTCGCTACGCAAGTTCGCTACCGACTATCAGTTCGAAGATGCCATCGTGGTGATCAACGCGGAGAAGTTCATCCACCCTGAGATCCAAGGGGCGGTGGCCGACCAGCTCTATCTCTACCAAGCTGCAGAAGAATTTCTCACGACGCTGGCAGGGGACCTTGAGCGCTTCGGTTACGAGGGCACCATCCCGAGACTCGGCGCCTCGCCGATCAAAGCGAAGATCACCGGCGCCGATCGCGAATCGGTAGCGATCGAAATCGGATCGAATGCGAAGTCGACGATCCCGCTGTCGAAAATTCCTGCGACCAAACTGATCGAGATCGCCGGAGGGTATCTGATGAATTTCCCCGACATGGCCGACTACAACCGGCGCCGTGAATTGCGCGTCGTGTTCGCCTACATCACCGGTGCGACCACCGAGGCCGATCTCTACAGCCAAGAGCTCGAGTCCGAGTTGCGTGAGTTCCGGCTGAAGTGGAGGCGGATCATGGCCAGCTACGAGGAGATTTGAGTCGGATGGCCAGAGCTTGGACGAACGTCCGATGGCTCAGTAGCTCTCAAGGTTGATACGGACAAGTTGTCCACCCAGACGTTCTGCCCTGCGCAGCCTGTCGGCTCGAACCGAATGCCCTGTTCGCTATTCGTTGACCAATGGCCATCCCCTCAGGAGAGGATACCCAACTGTGTCATGTCTGGTAAACCGTTGGTGGTGGCTAGTTGCTCGGCCTCGGTGTATCCGGGAATGACGATGTCGAGGTCGGCACGGGTATCACCGAGATGCTTCATGAAGATCTCGCCGAAGACGGCGCGGAAGTCGGTGCGGCGAGAGAGGTAGCGGTTGTTCACTTTGAACATGGCGCTGTCGGCCTCGTTGGCACCTGTCTCCCAAGTAGTGTCGTCGCAGTTGTAGACGCCGCCGTTGACCGAACCGCCGGCGACGAACATCGCGCTTGCCTCCGCATGGTCAGTGCCACCGGAGCCGTTCTCTTTGGACGTGCGACCAAACTCGGTCATGCTGACGACGATGGTGTCATCCCAGATGGTTCCTCCGTTGCCGTTCGACTCTGCACCGAGGTCGTCCTTGAGGGCTTCGAACGCACTGGCGAAACTGTTCAAGTTGTTGCCGTGCCCACCGATGGCTCCACCCTGATTGTTGTGCGTGTCCCATCCGCCGATGTTGATTCCAAGCACACAGGCATCGGTGCGCTTGAAGAGCATCGCCGCCTCTTTCAGTTTGCTGCCGAAACTACCGCCTGGGTAGAGGGCTTCACTGTTCGGTAGATAGGGGGTAATGTTCGCGGCGGTGAGGGTCGAGATCGTACCTCCGAGAGCCTGGCCAGTCCCTTTGACGAGGTCGGCATAGAGCGCCGTCGCGAGGGGCGTGTCCGCATACATTCCGAGGACACCTTTGCCGTCGCCAGAACCTTGGGCGGTCGGTAGCTGGCCGAGAAATTTTGCACGGTCGTCTGCGTTGCCGAGAAAGTTGAAGTCTTTCGAGTCGTTGAAGTTGGGGATCGGGACATCGCCGGTGAGCGTGACCATCTGGCTTCCCGATAGGCCCGCGGCAGGGAAGGACACGCTCGGGTCGCTCAGGTCGAGCATGTGGGCGAGTTGCCGGTAGAGCATGCCGTCCGTTACCCCCTGGTTGCCGCGCGGGTCGCCCTTTTCCCAGTAGTCTTGGCTGTCGAAGTGGGAGCGCGATTGCTGCGCGTAGCCGACGCGGTGGATCACCGCTAGCTCGCCGGGCGTGAATGCCGACATCATAGGTGCCATCTGCGGGTGTAGGCCGGCGAAGTTGTTGCCGAGATTTGTGCCGGCCGCTGTCATGTCGGCGAGGCTGATCCCGATGTTTGCCCGGGAGGGGAGGTAGAGGTTGTCCCCATGCGGAACAATCGTATTCAGCCCGTCATTTCCGCCGCGTTGGAAGATGAACAGCAGGCGCTTGTTGCCCGCACCGGCGCTCGCGAAGGCTTTTTGCCGGCCGAGGAAGCTGAGGGATGTCGTACCGAAACCGCCCCAGGCGACGAGCGATTTCATAAAGTTGCGGCGTTGGATTCTCATGGGTGTCAGTCGGGTTGGGGTTACTGAAATTGGAATTCGGGGGCTGCCAGAATTAGGCCGGTCAGGTCACGCAAGCGATTGCTGCGTTGGTTGGCGTTCAGGTTCTCGAACGGGCTGGGGCTTCCCGCATCATCGCTGTTGGCGAACTCGAGCATCACGCTGCGGCGGACGGTGCCGAGCTTGCCGTTGAAGACAACTTGGTCGAGGTGATCGATCAGGTCTTCAGGCATGGCGAAGGTGTTCGGTAGGGTGATGAGCGGTGTGGTGAAGGCGTCGATGTCCCAGTTGCCGCGGCTGAAGTTAGCGTTCCCCGCGAGACCTTGGGCGAGTTTGAGGCGCTCGAGTAGCCCGAGGGTGTCGGCCCAAGCGATGCCTAGTTCGGAGAATCCATCCGGGTCATCGCGTTCGAACATCAACATGCCCATGCTCTCCGCGCGGTCGGGCAAGTTGCCAGAGATAATCGTCGCGTCGAGCGCCCGGAAGCTGCTGTTGATGAACTCGACCGGGTCTTTTATCTTCGAGAGGTGTGCGCCCTCGAGCCAGAAGCCGCTGACTTTGTCCTGCGGGTCGAGGATCGAGGTCATCACAGTTTTGATATTGCCCGCTGGAGCGGTGGCGTTCCACGCGGTGATGGCATCGTCCATGATCGCTAGTAGCCAACCCGGAGCCGTGCGAGCTTGGTAGGTATCGAGAGAGATCTCATCAGAGACGAACTTATTCACCAGCTTTACACAGACGAACTCGGCAGTTGACGGGTGCCCGATCATGGAGTCGATAACATCGATCGCATCATCGATTCCGTCTGCAGCATTTGCTGGATCAAGCGCCGCGATCGGCATTTCGTAAGCCGTGCCAGGGAAGATCACTTTTGCGTCGAGATCGTGCTGGTCGGGGTTGAACCAGAACGTCCAGACCCCATTCGGGTCAGCGGGATTGATGCTGTCTGTGGTCGAGATGCGGCCGAGCAAGGTGGGGCGGAGCGCGGCATCGCTACTCCCGATACTTCCGTTATGGCACTGGATCGCCAATACATTGACGGCTGGCGCGGGGAGTAGGTTGACAAGGTCGGTGACGTGCGCTTGGCCACCGTCTGCGATCGCGCCGTGGTTGCCCGACGTGCTGTCGAAAGCCGGAGGCGTTCCTGGCGTCCCACCAATCGAAGCGCTTCGGTTGATCTCGACTCCGTTGAGGTAGGCGACGTAGCCGTCGTCGTAATCGACTGAGAGGGCGATGCTGTCGTAGCCGCTCGGATCGACGGTGAATTCTTTGCGGATGTAAAACGAGACATAGTTGTCCTCCATGTCATTCAGATCGGTTGCCTGTGGGTTGTCACCGTTCCGATCATAGCCGAAGCCACTTGGTCCGATATCCCACAACGAGCTGTCGAACTCGGGGTCTTTCCAGCTTGCCAGCGGCTCGGCTGTTCCCTTCAAGTAGCTCCAATCCTCTCCGAGGTTGATCAGCGGTGTCTCGTTCGCGACTGCAATGCTACCCGTCAGAAACGGCTCCCGGGCCGACTGTGGAAAGGGCTTGCGTAAGATCGGGAGCACTTTGCGAACCGACCACCCGGTGAAACAGCGGGCGAGTTCTTCGATGTCAGCTTGGGTGTAGCGGTTGTCGACCCCGAAGGCGTTCAGCTCGAGGATCTCGCGGGCGTAGTTTTCGTTGGGTGCCGCCTTGCGGTTGCGGATCCCGTCGAGGTAGATCAGCATCGACGGGCTCGTCGCGCTGTATAGGAGGAGGTCGCCAAAGTTGCCGAGGGCGTTCTGGTAGAGGAATTCATACTCTTCGTATTCGATGGTCGCCGCTTCGATCCTCGACTGGGCGAGGCCGTTGTCTGGCAACGCTTCGAACTCATCCAGCTCCTCGATGTAATCCTGGATCTTGTCGTAGTCGGTGGTGAAATGGTTCTCCCAAAATGCCGCGAGAGTGGCCTGTAGCTGTTTCTCTGAATAGACCCCGCGCAGGTGGATGAGTTGCTGGAGGTTCTTGATGGAACTGATCGCTGTGTAGGGGATACTGTTGATGTTGGTGAGCGAGGCGATCAGGGCGGCGTCGCTACTGCCAGATAGGCTGGTGTTGATCAATTGGATCGCCAGCGTGTTGGTTCCATTGACTAGGAGGCTTTTGTTGGCGGTGATGTCGAAGATGGATGGTGAATCATCCTCGAACCCCCCGCTGCCGGCTGCCTCCGCGGTGTGCAGTGGCGGATCCTCGGCGATTCGATCGGTGTTGAAGCGCGCCACCTCAGTGCCGTTGAGATAGGCGACGAAGGCATCGTCGAAGACGAGCTGCATCAGCAGGTTCTCGATCAGGGTGGTGTTAGCGACCTCGAAATCGTGCCTGACATAGACGGTGCTGTAGCCTGCGGAATCGGGCCGGCTGCTACTGTAGTTGGCCTCGCCCGGAATGTTGCGGCGCATGTCGGGCAGCTCCGTATTGTAGGTGTCGTTGCCATTCGAGTCGTAGCCGATCCCGGAGATTCCACTCAACCAGCCAGCGCCTCCAATAAAGCCCGATTCCTTCCAGGTCACGGGCGGCTCACTTTGCCCTTTGAAGTAGCTGATTGCGTCGCCCCGCTCGAGTAGCAGGTCGCCGGTACCAGGAATGAAGTCGAGGAACAGTTCGTCCACGGCGTCATTCAACGCAGTGTTGCCAGACTCATCGATCGTCTCCGGTGCGAGCTGTTCTTCAATGTAGGCGGCGGTGCCGACCGTCTGAATTTTTGAATACGACGCTGTGCTGGCTCCGTAGCCGATCCGGTTAAGCGTCTGCAGGGGTTCGGCGGAAGAGTCGATGTAAGTCCCCCCATCACCGTAGACCACCTTGTAGTAATCGGAACCTGATAGGGTCGATGCGGGTAAGGTCGTATCGTCGCCGGTCTTTACCCGCACCATTGCCCGGGCACCTGGATTTGGTGTGGTAAATGTTAGGGTCGCGGAGGCCCCTGTGAGCGGGGCTGCGATCAACGGTTCCCAGTAGGGGGCTGGCTCGGTGCGGTAGATCTCCAAGACTGCATGGCGATAACCTGGCGGAATCGTGGTCTGGGTGACGAGGGAAACTCCAGAGAAACTCAGACTGGTGATCTCTGGTGCGAGCAGGGGCGTGCTCTGGGCTCGTGCTTCATCCGTTTGGATGAATGTTAGGGTGAAAAGCAAGGCAGAACACGCGATTGTGCGCTGCTTTGCAAACAGCGTGGGGGCACTCATAGGGTGGCGACAGGTTTGGGGTGAAATATTGACGAACCTGAGTGGAGGTGGGTTCGGCGACGCGATCCAATCTGTCACTGGGTATAGATTAGAGCAATCTCAAAAAGTAATTTTTATGGTAATTATAATAATTCCACTAATTTATTACAGAAACCCGAACAAATAGTCTGTTTTCGTTCTCTGGGGGGGAGACCGTCGCCGTGGTGCGATTACCGCTAGCTGGGATGACATCAGGAGCAGGAATCCAATTGCCTGAATGTAGTTCAGTCGTGGTTTCTAGACGGTAGTTTCGTCCGGGGCTGGAGTTGAACTCAACGGTGAGATCGCCAGCGCCGTTGTAACGGACGCTGGTGATCTCGAATTTGGCTTGCGGGAGTGGAGGGGTGAAGGTGACTTCGAGCTCTGGCGGATCGCTTGCATGCTCGCGGGACGCAAATCTCCGTGCTGACTTCGCGGCATTCTCGTTTTGAGTCAAAAGCACCCATCCGTAGTTGCTGCCTGCGTTCTCTAGCATCGACTGGACTTCGCGGATCCCCTGAGAGTTGAAGGAAAAGAGGTAGTCACTAAGACCGGAGACAAACTGGCTGGCACTTGGATCCTCTGCATAGTCGCTTTCGAATTGCCCCCCGGCCCGGCTCCATGTCTCGCTTGCGTCGGAAAAGAAACGTTCGTTCCACGTCGTCTCGCCTGCGGTTGCCTGATCTCCACCAGGGATTCCTCCGCTCTTATTTCCCTCTGCCCACGGGACGAGCACCCTGATGAGTTGAAAATTCGAATTCACGATCGCTGGCGGTGAACTCGAAGGCTGTCTGGTGACGGTTGTCTTCAGGCGCGCGGCCGTGATGGTCGAACCGTTGGGAACGTGAGCGTGGATGTCGAAACGCATCAGCACCCGTGATTTTTCCCCAGTTTTCAGCGTGCCCGCAACGGACTCGGTCTGCGCACCCCAATTTTCGTTCGGGTTCGCTTCGAACAGCGTGGTATCGGCGACCGGATTGATGGTGACGACATCAGCAAGGGCGTGGCTGATGAAGAGAAGGGCGAAGGGGAGGAGGCGGAGCATGACGCCGGGAACCTACTCAGGCACCGCTAGGCCGTCAACTTCCTCAGCCGGGCGGCGAATGCGCCATCGCAGGAGTCGTGGTGGGGGAGTGATGTGGCCTGCTCCTCTAGCTTGAAATCCGGGTGCGCTTGCAAAAATTGGTCGATCAACTCGGCATTCTCCTCCGGTTCGATACTACACGTGCTGTAGACGATCACACCGCCAGGCTTCACCAGTGGTGCCGTCGCTTCGAGGATGGCCAGCTGCTGCTTGCAGGCGTGTTTTGTGAACCCCTCATACAGACGCCAGCGGACATCGACCCGGCGTCGGAGCACTCCTGTGTTGCTGCACGGAACGTCTAGCAGAATGCCATCGAAAGGTTCAAAGTCTGGTGCGTCCGGACCCCAGTCAGCAACCGCGACGTCGGCGATCTCGACCTTCATACGTTGCAGATTTTCGCGCAGGATTTTGCAACGTTTCTCCGCACGGTCGGTGGCGACAATCGTACCCTGGTTGCCCATCAGCTCGGCTAGCAGCGCGGTTTTCCCACCTGGTGCCGCGCAGGCGTCGAGGATTCTCTGACCAGGTTGAGGTGCGAGGAGTTTCGGCGCGAGCGCGGTCGCTGGATCTTGGACATAGACGAGTCCCTGCGCGATCCAATCGATCGGGACCTGCTCCACCTTGTAGAAGTGGTCGGCACCGGGGATTGCTTCGGCGGCGTCGGAAGCTGCGATCGTCTCGGCTGCTTCGGGGTGGAGCAAGTTGGCGCGGATGATGATCTCGGCCGGTTGGTTGCTCCACTTGCAGAGCGTGTCTGTGGCCTCGCGGCCGAATTGTGCGCGCCACTTGTCGATGAGGAAATCGGGGATGGAGAATCGGATTTCCGCAGGTAGGGATTCGACCTCTGCGAGGAGTGGTTCCTGTTCTCGCGCGGCGCGGCGGAGGATGGCATTCACGATCGGGCGTGCGTGCTTGCGCACCAAGCCGACGGTCTCGTTCACCGCAGCGTGATCCGGCACGCGCATGCACAAGATCTGGAAAAGCCCGAGCCGTAATGCCTGGCGCACGTCGCGGTCGATCTTGCCACGGCTGCGCATCGTGTCGATCCAGTGGTCGAGTAGCGAAAGGTTGCGCAGCACGCCGAGGACTAGGGCGTTGGTAAACCCCCGATCGGCGGGCGATAGCTTTCCGCCATCTGCCTTCTGTGCGATCAGTTCCTCCGCATAGGTGCTCGAATCCTCCCAACGCTGGAGGACTTCGAAAGCTGTTTTGCGAGCGGAGATCATGAGCTAGTTGGTTTCGACCGCGCCGCGACCGATGCCATGATACTCGAAGCCGCGCTTCCGCATCGTGGCTGGGTCGAGGAGGTTGCGGCCGTCGAAGATGAGCGGGGTTGTCATGCGTTTCTTCACCTCTTCGAAATCGAGCGAAGCGAACTCGGGCCAGTCGGTGGCAATGATGAGGGCCTCGGCACCGTCGCAGGCGTCGAGGGCTGATTCAGCGATCTTGATCTTGCCCGCGACCGGTAGCTCCTTGGCCTTCTCGGCACCTTTCGGATCGAAGGCGGTGACCTCGGCGCTCTCGGCGACGAGCGCTTCGATGAGATCCATTGCGACCGAACAGCGCACGTCATCCGTGTCGGGTTTGAAGCTCATACCGAGCACCGCGATCTTTTTCTCCTGCAAGACCCAGAGGGTTTCGCGGATGCGATCGACGAAGCGAGAAAGCGCGGTGGTGTTGATGCGCTGGACTTCCTTGAGGAGGTCAAATGGCATGCCGAGTTGCTCGCTGATCGCAGTGAACGCGGCGATGTCCTTAGGGAAACATGAGCCGCCGTAACCGATGCCGGCGTTGAGAAACTGGCGGCCAATGCGCTTATCCATGCCGATACCTTCCGCGACTTTCTCGACGTCGGCTCCGCTCTTTTCGCAGATGGCGGCGACGGCATTGATGTAGGAAATTTTCAGCGCGAGGAAAGAGTTCGCCGCGTGTTTGATCATCTCCGCGCTGTTGATGTCGGTGACCAGCACCGGGGCGACGAATGGCTCGTAGAGTTTCTGCATCAATGCTAGAGCGCGGTCGCTGTTCGCTCCGATGACGATCCTGTCCGGGTTGAGCAAGTCGGAGACGGCCGATCCTTCACGCAGGAACTCGGGGTTGCTGACAACATCGAACTCGACACCTTCGGGGGCGTAGCGCCGGATGGTCTCGGCGACCTTCTCGCCGGTCTTGACCGGCACCGTGCTCTTGTCGACGATGACTTTGTAGTCAGTGATCACCTCGGCGATCTCACGGGCGACCTTTTCGATGAAGCGCAGGTCGACACTGCCGTCCGGTTGTGGCGGAGTCGGGACTGCGATGAATATGATGTCTCCGGAGGCGACGCCCTGTTTGGTGTCGGTGGTGAATCTCAGGCGTCCCGCGGAGACATTTTTCTGGACGAGCTCGGCCAGGCCTGGCTCGTAGATCGGGATGTCCCCAGCTTCGAGGGTCTTGATCTTCTCTGGGTTGTTGTCAACGCAGGTGACGTTGTGCCCAACCTCTGCGAAGCAGGCGCCTGTGGTGAGTCCGACGTAGCCGGACCCGATGATGGTCATATCCATGCGGCGACCCTAGAGAGAATGCCTCCCACAGCAAGCAAAACGCACTGGCATTTGGATTTTTTAGAACACTGGTTCCGATCGAGTTATGGTAGGATGACCGCTGTGACTCCGAACTGGCGGAATTGTAAGGATGTGGTTGATTTGCCAATGGCTGAAACACAGAACGTCATCGGGATTGTGTATGACTATGATCAGACTCTAAGTCCTGAATACATGCAGGACGATGTGTTGTTCCCTTCATTTGGGATCAACCCTGAATCGTTCTGGCAGCGTTGCGGGCAGCTGGTCGATGAGGAAGGATACGACAACGAGTTGGCTTACATGAAAGCGTTGCTGGACTACCTTGCCATGGATCGACCTACCAATGAGGAGTTAAAGAAACTGGGGGCTGGGTTGAGATTTTTCCCTGGGCTGCCAGAAGTTTTCACAGAATTAAGCGAGCGCGTCCTAACTCCAGCGCACCAGGCGATCGGGATCAAGATCGAGCACTACATCGTGTCGTCCGGGCTGAAAGCGCTGCTGGATGGCAGTCGCCTAGTGGATCACGTGAAGGCGATCTTCGGTTGTGAGTTCGCTGAGGATAGGGAGGGGCGGATCAGTTTTCCAAAGAAGGTAATCAGTCACACGACCAAAACGCAGTACCTGTTCCGCATCAACAAAGGGCTGCTCGATCCGAAAGATGATGTGAACGATCATATGCCGGCCGATCTGCGCCGCATCCCGTTCGAGAACATGATCTACCTTGGCGACGGCCCGACCGACGTCCCGTGTTTCACCGTGATGCGCCGCTACGGCGGGGAGGCGATCGCGGTCTACAATCCTGACGACAAGACGCGGCGCAGTTTCCGTAAATGTTACCAGCTCACCGCCCGCGCGAATCGGGTGAAGTACATCGCGCCATCCGATTTCCGTGAGGGCAGCCACCTGAGGTTGATCCTCGAGGAGAAAATTTTAGAGATGGCCGACCGCATGTTGGCCAGCCGCCAACTCGAGCATGACCAAGCACGCGTGTCGGCTCCTGAGTATTAGGTCAGGTTCCGATACGGCGTTGAGCGCGGCTCCTGATGCAAATCTTAATCTTCGCGCATGCCAGGGATCGTGTTGCGCAGCGAGGCCGAGAGGAAATTGCGAGCTCCGCTGATGTCCGCAGCGATGTCTTGGAACTCCTTGTTCAGCGTGTTCTTCGCATGGCGTTCGATCTTGGCTGTCACCGAAGCGGGGTGGATGGGAGTTGTCGGCGCCGAGAGCTGAACCGTGGCTAGTTGCGTGTTCTCCGCTGGTGGATTGACGTTCATGTTGACCACCGCGAAGGCGATGGCGATCACTGCTGCACCGGCGACAACAGGGATCCAACGCTCAGAGGTGGACGGCGCCGCCTCGGAGGAACGCACCTTTGCCATGATTTTCATATGCAGCCAAGCTGGCGGGTCTTCCATTGGCACTGATGCGCGGAGCTCCTCGGCGAGCGCCTGGCTCCGAGTGAGGAACTGCTGGCAAGATTGGCAGGAGCCGGCGTGCGACTTTAATGCCTCCGGGAGTTCGCGACCGTCGTCGAGGGCGCTGGAGATACGGAATTGTCTGAATCGGCAGAGTAACATAGTGTTCTGTTAGGATTTGTTTGGGGAGGGGAGGGTGAAGGCATCGGCGATCCCGGGAGATGCCTCTGGCAACTGTGCGATCAGCGATTTGCGGGCACGGTGGAGCATGACCTTCACGTGAGTTTTGGTTTTCTTCATGACCTTCGCGATCTCGGCAACCGGAAGATCCTGCTCATACTTGAGCCACATGACGGTGAACTGGTTTTCATTGAGGATCTCGCGGATGGTAGTCCAGAGATCCGTGTGGTTCTCGGATTCTGAGACGAAGTCGGAAGCCGTGCGGCTCTCGACGAGGGTATGCGCTGCCGACTCCTCGGGGAGTGCGTTGGTGGTGGGGCGGTTCTTGTTGCGCCGGTAGTGGTCGATGGTGAGGCGCCGGGCGATGGTGAACAGCCAAGTCGCAAACGCGTGCTCCGATTTGTAGAGTTGGATCTTCTGGAAGGCGGTGACAAAGGTGGTCTGAGTCAGCTCCTCGGCGTCGCGTCGATCGGCGGTCTTGAGTTTCAGAAAGTTGTAGAGCTTGTCCTCGTAGCGTGAGACTAGGGGGTCGAATGACGCAGCGTTGCCTGCCTGCACCTGGCAGGCGAGCTCTTCGTCGCTCAGTTGTGTCTCGGGTTCGGGCATCCAGGTGCTTGCCGTGAACTGTAATACGGCGACCGACATCACTTCAAACCTTCTGCCGCTTTTTCCAGCTTGGCGACGAGGTCTTTGAACTGGTTCAGGGGGAGAGAGATTGAGAGGCTGATGCCGGTTCCGGTCAGCTTCGTCTTGAAGGCCTGAACGATCTCCGGTGAGAATTCTTCGGAGGCCTCGGCGAGGGCGAGCACGCCATTGAGCATCTGCTCAACCAACTCGGCCGAGCGCGTGTCGGCGGTCTTGAGCGATGCCAGGGCGAGTAGTTCACCGTTATTCTCTCCTACCGAGATGGACACCGACTTGATCTTGCGCACCAGGGAGGAGTCGATCTCTAAGGTGCCGAGGGCGGCCAGGTCGGCGGAGGCGACGAGGATCGGTGAGCGATCGGATTTCTCGTGACCGAAAATTTTCGACTCGTCGAGTGCAGCCCCACCCGCGATGATGACATCGGCAGCACTACGGAGCAGATCTAGATCCGGTCCGATGATGATCAAGCGATCATTGGCGATGGTCGCGTAGATGCGGTGGCCACTGTCCTTCCAGCTGTGGATGATGGCCTGGTTGTGCTTCATCGGCATGTAGTCATCGCCGTCTTTGACGACTCCTTTGAGGCGTTCGACATCGAACTCGCCGCGGATCAGCGCCACCGCTTTTTCGGGATCTGAACTCGTGCCGTAGAAGGTGGCTGACTCCAGATCCTCGACCGGGTGGAAATTGAGCATGCGCTCGAGTTGGCGCAGTTGGCGTTTTGCTTCGTTGTCGAGCTCGCCGATGAGTTTGCGGCCGATCTCACTCGAGCGCAGAGTGATTAGATTGACGTGGGCGAACCAAGTGGCCTTGGCCGAGGTCTCGGATGGTTTAAATTCGCCGGGAACGGCGAAAACGGAGCTGAGCGCAGCTCCGAGCAGCAGGAGGATTGGGAAAAATGGGCGGTGCATGGTGATTTCAACCGCTAATACGGAGGGTTGGGGGGCGCTGGTTACAATCGTTGCCGGAAATCGGTTGATTCAGCGGGATTCGCTGGTTTGTATGCGCTTCTAACTCAAATACCTAAAAATCACCGATGGCTAACTTAAACGACAATTTCCTCAAACTAAAAGCTGGCTACCTGTTCCCAGAGATCGGGCGCCGCGTGGCGGTTTTCACCGATGCGAACCCTGAAGCTGCCAAGCAACTCATCCGCTGTGGGATCGGTGATGTGACCGAAGCCCTGCCGCTCGCTGTGCGCGATGCGATGAAGGCGGCGGTGGACGAACTTGGCGACCGCAACACCTTCCGCGGCTACGGTCCGGAACAAGGCTATGATTTCCTCAGGGAGGCGATCGCCGAAAACATGTATCAGGCGCGTGGGATCAACGTCGCGGCTGACGAGATTTTTGTCTCCGACGGATCGAAGTGCGACACCGGCAACATCCTCGACATCTTCGGTGCCGGGAACACCATCGCGATCACCGATCCGGTCTACCCGGTCTATGTCGATACGAACGTGATGGCTGGCAACACCGGAGAGGCGGACGATGTGGGTGCCTACGAGGGGTTGGTTTACCTGCCGTGCACGGCGGAGAACAATTTCGTTCCGGCGATCCCCGAAGAGAAAGTCGACCTGATCTACCTCTGTTACCCGAACAACCCGACTGGGGCGACGGCGACCCGTGAGCAACTCGAGGCCTGGGTGGCGTATGCCAAGAAACATGGCTCGATCATCCTCTACGACGCCGCCTATGAAGCCTTCGTCAAAGACGAGTCGGTGCCGCGGTCCATCTTTGAAATCGAAGGCGCGCGCGAGTGTGCGATCGAATTCCGTAGCTTCTCGAAGAACGGCGGTTTCACCGGCGTGCGCTGTGCGTTCACGGTGGTGCCGAAGGAGCTGAAAGGGGATTGTGGCGGGGAGAAGCAGGCAGTGCACCCGCTGTGGTCGCGCCGCCAGAGCACGAAGTTCAACGGGGTCAGTTACCCCGTGCAAAAAGCGGCCGCGGCCCTGTTCTCCGATGCCGGCAAGGCGGAGGTGGACGCGCTGATCGAGCACTACCTCGGCAATGCGAAGCTGTTGCGCGAAACCTGCGAGGAGATCGGGCTCGATGTCTTCGGCGGAGAGAACGCGCCGTATGTCTGGGTGCGCTGTCCGGAGGGAATCGATTCGTGGGGTATGTTTGATCACATGCTCGACAAGGCCAACGTCGTCATCACCCCAGGGGCTGGCTTCGGCGCCGCGGGCGAAGGGTTTTTCCGTATCTCCGCCTTCAATAGCCGCGCAAATGTTGAGGAGGTTTGTCGCCGACTGCGCGCTGAGAAGTTTTAAAAACGACTGAGGTTCGGAGTCGAATTTGGTCTTCTTCTCTGCTCATTGTCAGATGGCATTCTTCGTGCTCTGTGCGAAGATTGCCGCCTTTCTGAACCCATGAGCTCCTCTCCAACGCAGTTTCCCTCTCCTGGCCAGATGCTGGTCGCCCCTCGCGGGGACATTATCGAGTTTAGGCTCGAGATCGATGCAGAGATCGGCGGCCAAGCCTTCCTGCGCACCAACCTTGGTCTGGGGCACGTGCGATTGCAGGAGGTCGTCGACGAGGTCGAGCTTGGCAAGGCAGTCCACAAGGCGGACTGGCGCGACCTGCCGATGGAACGGGTCTCGCCGGGCGTGTTTGCGATTCCAGTCCGGCTGGATCAGGTCGGGCGTTTCATGGCGAAGAGCTTCTTTGATCCAGCGGGTGAGGAGCCGCTGCGCTGGCCATCGGGGGAGGACGTGGTGATTAAGGTGGAACCGGCGGACACAGTTTGTTCGAACACGATGTACTCCGCTTTCGTGCGGCAGTTCGGGGCGAACAAATCATTGCCGGAAGAACCCGCGCTAGCTGATGGGATCGAGCAGCTGGATGCTGCGGGCTACGCGGTCATCCCGCCATCGGGACAATTTCGTGATCTGGTCGCTGAGCTGGACTTTATTGTCGGAGAGCTAGGCTTCCGGATCATCCAGGTCCTACCGATATTTCCGGTGCCATCGACCTACGCGCGCATGGGGCGTTTCGGCAGTCCGTTCGCCGCTCTCGATTTCGTCGGGGTCGATCCGGCGCTGGCGGAGTTCGATCGCAAGACGACCCCGCTCGATCAATTCCGCGAGCTGGCGGACGAAGTGCACGCGCGGCGGGCGAAACTCTTCATCGACATCCCGATCAACCACACCGGTTGGGCCTCCTGGTTGCAGAATCACCACCCGGAGTGGTTCGGCCGCGACCGCGATGAGAATTTTCAATCTCCTGGTGCCTGGGGCGTGACCTGGGAGGATCTGTCCGAGTTGGACTACGAGCAGCAGGAGCTGTGGAAATACATCGCCGATGTCTTTCTATTCTGGTGCCGTCAGGGAGTGGATGGGTTCCGCTGCGATGCTGGTTACATGGTTCCGGTGCCAGTGTGGCGTTACGTCGTAGCAAAAGTGCGGCGTGAATTCCCGGACACGATCTTCTTCCTCGAAGGGCTTGGTGGTCCTCTGCGGACGGTGGAAACCTTGCTGGATCGTGCCAATATCGACTGGGCATACTCGGAGATGTTCCAGACCGAAGGGCGTGGCGATCTCAGCTGGAAGCTGAACGGCTGGACGGAGGGGTCACTGCGCCGTGGGATGGAGGTCCACTTTGCCGAGACCCACGACAACGATCGTCTGGCTGCCCGTGGTGAGGCCTTCTCGAGACTGCGCGTGGCGATGTCCGCGATGGCGTCGGTCAACGGAGGCTACGGGATCACGGCGGGCGTCGAGTGGTTTGCCAAAGCGAAGGTATTGGTCCATGGAGCGGTGCCGCTGAACTGGGGGGCGGAAGAGAATCAGATCGCTTGGATCCGGAGGATCAACGCCGTGCTGGTTTCTAACGTAACGTTTACGGATGGCGCGACCCTCGATGTGATTTCGGTGGGTGACGGCGAGCAGTTCGGGATCGTGCGCAGACATCGGGGAGAATCGGTGTTGGTGTTGCTTAACTTGGATGTGGAAAACGAGAATTGGGCGAGCTGGGCGGACGAAGTGTTTGCGCGTGGGGAGTGGTTCGATTTGCTGACCGGTGAGAGCTCGAGCGATGGCGCGCGAATGGCACCTGGTCAGGTGCGCTGTCTGTGCGACAACCGGGAGGGCTTGGAGGCCGTCGAAGAGCAATTGCAGAGAGTCTTTGCGGAACCATGTCATGTGTTGATGCAGCGTGTGGCCGCCGCCGAAGCAGACGTGGCACGTTGGTTCGGTCGAGAGGGGCAGGGGGATTTTCTCGTAGATCCGGAGGCGTTCTGTGGCGGTCATGAAGAACTGGCCGCGCCGGCGATGGTGAAATGGAATTGGGCTTACGATGCGCAACGGGTGGTGGTGGTGCCACGCGGGTTGGGGATTTTCGTCAGGGCGGAGGCTCATTTTTCGGTGACGCTGTCGCAGGCTGGTGGAGGGCGAGTCGTGTGGAGTGGGGAAAGTTTCCAACAACATGATGGCGGCGATTTTGCGATCCTCCCGCCGCTAGTAAAATCCGGAGACTACCAGATTGAGGTCGTCCAATACGGGGCTGATGGAATCGAGCGGCGTAGCGGACGGATCTACGCAGCACCGGACTTGGCCGAGGCCCTCGTTGAGATGGAGGGTGGGCGTGACCACTACGCACTGTGCACCAACGATCGCGGCGCGATGTCTCACGTGCGGGCGGCTTGGGGCGAGATCCGCAGCCAGTATGATGCCTTGTTGGCGGCGAATTTGCACGACGACTACCCGGTCGATCGCCAGATCTTGTTGGCGCGTTGCCGCGCTTGGGTGATCTACCGCGACTACTCGCGCGAGCTGAACATCGATTGCCAGACGGGCTTCCGCATGTCAGGGGAAAACACGATTGAGTGGTCGTTCGATGTCCCAGTCGGCGGAGGGAAGTGTGTGGGGATCCGTGTCGAATCGCAGATGCAGGAAGGGAAGAATCTGATCGGACTCCGCTTTCACCGGGAGCCGGCGGCCGAGTTCGAACTCGACCCCGCCGAAGCGGTGAGGCTCGTCGTCAGGCCGGATCTGGACGACCGAGGTTTTCATGAGAAGACCAAGGCCTTTGCCGGTGCCGAAGGTTCATGGGAGGGGGCCTGTAGCCAGCGTGAAGGAGGATTTCGCTTCGCGCCTGAAGGCCATGCTTTGGAGATGACCGGAAAATCGGGGCAGTACTTCCCAGCGCCGGAGTGGGTCTACAATGTCGGTCATCCAGTCGACGCCAGCCGTGGGCTCGGAGGTGAAAGCGACCTGTTCAGCCCTGGTTATTTCGAGACGCTACTAGAAGAAGGTGGGCAACTCGAACTCGCCGCCGGGGCCTCATTCTCTGGCGCTGCTGATCTCGAGGTGAGCTGGGCCGAGACGGCGGGCGCGACGCGCTTGTCGCTCGCTGAAGCGTCGAAGTTGGCGATCGCTGATTTCGTGGTGAAGCGGGACGAGACGCGCACGGTGATCGCAGGCTACCCGTGGTTCCTCGACTGGGGACGTGATACTTTGATCTGCCTGCGCGGAATGATTTCGGCTGGGATGCTCGATGAGTCCTTGGATATCCTCAAGCAGTTCGCCAAATTCGAGAAAGACGGCACGCTGCCGAACATGATCCGTGGCGGGGACGACTCCAACCGCGACACCTCGGATGCACCACTATGGTTCTTCGTCGGTGTCCGCGACCTGATCGAAAAATTGGGCGAGCCCGCGGTGCTCGGTGCTGAGGTTGGTGGCCGAACGCTGGCAGAGGTGATGCTGTCGATCGGCAGAAACTACAGGGACGGCACCCCGAATGGGATCCGCATGGATCCGGACAGCGGTCTTATTTTCAGCCCCTCGCATTACACCTGGATGGACACCAACCACCCAGCGGGAACGCCCCGGGTCGGCTATCCGATCGAAATCCAGGCGCTCTGGTCTTCGGCGCTTGGCGTTCTGGAAATGCTCGAGCCAGCGGGTGAGTGGGGGAGCTTGGGCGAGCGCGTGCGTGATTCGATCGTGAAGTACTTCTATGCCGATGGGCGCTTCAGGGGGCACCTTTCGGATTGCCTGCATGCGGAGCCCGGGCAGTCGGCCGCGCAAGCCATTGCTGACGATCACCTACGGCCGAACCAGTTGTTCGCGATCACCCTCGGGGCGGTGACCGACAAGCGCATTGCCGCTGGCGTGATCGCAGCATGTGAGGAACTGGTCGTCCCCGGGGGAGTCCGAAGTCTAGCTGATCGCCCGGTTTCTCACCCGCTGCCGGTGTACCGTGATGGGGTGCTACTGAACCAGCCCAACGCTCCTTACTTGGGTCGCTACGAGGGAGATGAAGACACCCGCCGCAAGCCTGGTTACCATAATGGGACGGTGTGGAATTGGCCATTCCCGTCGTATGCGGAAGCACTGGTGATGACTCATGGGAATGGGGTGATGGCAGCCGCGAGGTCAATTCTAGCGAGCGCGGTGGTGCCATTCAATGAAGGGTGTGTCGGGCAGCTTCCGGAAATCATGGACGGGGATGAGCCGCATCAAGAGCGTGGCTGTGGGGCACAAGCTTGGAGTGTGACCGAGCTGTTCCGGGTTTTGAACTTGCTCGATCAAGACGGCTAGATCCCCATGTCGTGGTCAATTTTCTCATAATTGCCTGATTATCAGTTGCGGGCAAGTCCTGTGCAGATAGGATATTGTAATTATGGTAATTATAATTAAACGGGGCGATTGCCGCAGCCAACTTGCCTTCGCTGGGCATTTTGTGGCCTTGTTTCTAGGTTTTTTTGCCTTTTACGCCTCAATCTCGAACGCGCAGCAGATGCCGTATTCCATCGGTGAGCCCACCGCAGAGGAACAGCTCAGTCTGGAGTTGATCAACCGGGCACGGCAGGATCCGGCAGCTGAGGGCATCCGGCTCGCGGCTCAGGCTCTCGATGATGTTTCTGTCTATTCCGACATCTTCTCCTTCGGGACGAATCTGACGACGATGAAGAACGAGATGGCGGCGATCGCTGCGACTCCACCACTTTCGTTTAATGCAGAGTTGATTGCGATCGCGCGGGCACACAGCGACCAGATGCTGGCGCAAAATGAACAGAGCCACTTCTCGGGAGCGCTTCACTACACTTCGCGGATGGACAACGACGGCTACCCTTGGTCCGCCGCCGCCGAGAATATTTTCGCAACTGCTCATAACGTCGAGGAGTCGCATGCCTCGTTCGAGATCGATTGGGGGAGTGGCTCCTCTGGGATGCAGGACGGTCGCGGTCACCGGGGAAGGATTCACAGTAGCGAGTATCGGGAGATCGGGATTGGCTTCCTGCTCGGCTCAGCATCGAGCGTCGGTCCAGCGCTCATCACGCAAGATTTCGGCGAGCGGATTTCGCTATCGCAGATGAAGCCTTACGTGACTGGCGTAGCGATTTACGATGCGGATGGCGATGGGTTCTACGATATTGGCGAGGGGATCAAGGGTGTGATCGTGAAGGTCAAGAAAGTGTCGAGCGGTGTCTATGAAGATCACTATGCTGAGACGTCTGGAGCGGGTGGATACTCAGTGCCAGTCGATGCTGGAGCTGGAGACTACCTGGTTGAATTTGAAGCTCCCGGCGGTGCGACCTGGACTGACACCGTAACGATCACCCTTGGCTCCTATAGCAAAGGCAAGAATGTGAAATCTGATCTGATCATCGATGAGTCAGGTGTCCCCGGCTACACCCCACCGGTGATCTCCGGTGAAACCCAGATCCCGGAGGGCTCGACGACGGTGATTGATTTTGCCGATGTGGCAGGGGCATTGGAGTATGAGGTCTTGGTTGCTGAGGCGATCGCTTCCCCCCTGGGGCAAGATGCGGAAGCCGGTGCTCCCGTGACCACTGACAAAAGTACCAGCTACGCCCTGCTCGCTGCGCCACTGAACCAGGGGGATCGACTCGCATTCCACCTGGCGCATCCGAGTTCGTCTGGCGGGCATCAATCGATGGTATTGGATCGAGTGTTCGTCCCGGGGCCAGCGGCACAGATCAGTTTCGATTCGAGACTTCGTCGCACAGGCACCGCCCAGATCGCGACCCTCCAAGTCAGCGCGAACAAAGGAAGAACGTGGGACGACGTCTGGTATCAGCAGAGCAGTTTTTCCTACGCCAACGAGATGCCGCCTGTGACGGTCGATGTCTCCGACTACGAGGGGCAGCCGATCAAGTTCCGTTTCTTCTTTTATCTGGGCGGCGGTTCGGTCGAATACGGGACAGGTTCATCGCGGGGATGGCACTTTGACGATCTCGTCTTCACCGACATGATCGAACTGAGCAACCCGGTGGAAGTCAGTGTCGCCGTGAGCCAGTACGACTTCACACCGGCCGAGTCCGGCGACTGCTACCTGCAGGTGCGCGCCCGTGCTGGTGACGATTTCCTCCCCTACGCGAACTCGACACTCTTCGAGGTGACAACCAATGACTATGCGGGTTGGGTAACTCGCCGAGAGGCCGCTGCAGATCTTGTCGCTGGCTCGCTAGGCGATTCGGAGACTGATTTCGATGGTGACGGGCTGTCGCAGCTAATGGAGTATGCGTTCGAATCCGCCGGGCTCGATCCCGCCAAGTCTGATTATTCCAGCCTTCCGCGCGCGGCGGTTGAGGGAGACGCAATCAGTGTCCACTACATTCGCAACACCGCTCTCGAAGATGTCTTGGTTGGCGTTCAGGTTTCGACAGATCTTGCCAACTGGTATTTGCCGGGCGAGCCCGGTGCCCCAGGAGGATTCACCGACACGCTCGACGCGCCCGCGGTGGGGACACTCGAATCGCGCACCGCGGCGGTGCTGATTGGTGTGAACGACGCGCTCTACATGCGCTTGCACGTGATCGAGGTAACCCCGTGACCTAGGTTGCCTCGGGAGCAGGAGGCTGCGTTTCCCCGCGCTTGATGATGAAGTAGGCGATCACGCCCAGAAGAAGGCAGCCGCCGGCGACGAAGGACATCGATCGGATCGCGATGACGCCATACTCCCGGCTGAGGGTTGTTAGCCACCCGGTGATGAATAGTGCGATCCCATTGAGCGACTTGACGATTAAGTTGAACACTCCCCAGTAGATACTGATGGTGTCTTTGCCTCCACGTTCACGGGCGCAGGCCACGACGCCTTCACCCTCGAGCCCGAACAGCAGGGCGACCATTGGGCCGCCGAGCGAGAAGAGGATGGCCGCGGTTATGATGGGAGAGCCGATGATCGTCATCCCGAGGCTACCGCTGATACAGTAGATCACACCGAGACCGACTGAGCCGAGCATCATGCCTTTCTCCCAACCAATCTTCCGGGAGACGGCAGGTACGAGGAAGAAACACGGGAGCGCGAAAGCGAACAACGGTCCGAGGATGAACGGGACATCCCCGAGTTCTCCCCCTAGCAGATCGATCGCGATGAAACTCGCGGCTGCTGTCATGACTGTGAACGACATCTGCGAGCCAGCGAACAGGGCGGTTAGGCCGATAAATCGACGGTGTTGCAGGGCGATTTTCACCCCTTGCCAGAGCGAGGGATGAGCTTCGGAATCGGGTTTCGGAGGCGCCGGGATCGCATCGGCAGGGGCAGCGAAAAACGGCAGTGGCATCAGCACCAATGCCCCGGCCGCGAAGATGATCGCGCTGGTCGTAAATCCAAATTTCTCGACGAGGACGGGGGATAGACCGAACCCGATCGCGGTGGCGAGGATGAGGCCAGCTCCGAGCAGGTTTGATAGCAGGCGGCGGCGTCCTTCGTCACCGTTCGAATAATCATCTACTAGGCTCCAGTAAGGGATCGCGTAGAAGGTGTAGCCGACGAAAAAGATGAATAGCCCGGAGGCTAGAATGCCCCAGCGGAGGGCGTTCGTCATGTCGTGGTTTGGCAGGAATGTGAGGATCAGACCGATGGCTGGGACGACAAAGGCAAACAAGAGAAGGGTCTGTCGGCGTTTGCCCCGCCTCACCCAGCGATCGCTGACGGTGCCCGCAATAGGATCCGTTATGCCGTCGAAGATGCGAAAGGCGAAGACCGTGCCCCCGACGGCGGCCGCCACGAAAAGGACATTGCCGGTAGAGTCCTCAAGGCGGGAATACTCAATGATCCACTGTAAGAGGAAGCGGGCGAGGCTCATCATGCCGATCTGGCCAGCGATGAAGAGGAAGTATTTGGCGATGGTCATCTAGCAGGTGGGCGATCGGTGATCGGTCGGCAGGAGCGTGCGCGATCCCGCTCGGCCTGTCAACTACACCGGAGTGGCTGGGTGTTTGGGCACCCGGATCGTGAATGCGGTCGACCGGCCGGGCGTGCTGGCGACCTCGATCGTGCCGCCGTGTGCTTCGACCGAGCGTTTGACGATCGATAGCCCCAGCCCGGTTCCAGTTTTCTCCCCGTTGTGGCTCTCGTCGACGCGGTAGAATCGCTTGAAGATGAACGGCAGTGCATCTTTTGGAATGCCGATCCCGTCGTCCTCCACCACGATGGTGGAATCCTTTGCAGACTCCACTTTTTTTACTCTAAGCTTCAGCCCATCCTGGTCGTTCTCCTTCAATGCGTTCTCCATGAGGTTGAAGAGGATCTGATCCCAGTAGAGGGCATCGCCGTTGAGTAGATTTTCATCTTCGGGAATCTCGATGATGATCTCCGCTGACTTGGCCTCGATGACCGGCGAGAGCCTCTCGACCACCTCGTTGATGCAGGATACGAAATTGAATAGCTCGACTTTGACCGGGTCGCTATCGTCCGACTCGAGCCGCGAGATGGTCAGCATGTCGCTGACCAGTAGCTCGAGCCGTTTGCCATGCTTGCGCATCACCTTGAGGAACTTTTTCGTGATCTCCGGGTCGTCTACGGCACCGTCGTCGATCAGGTTCTCCAGGTAGCCGTTGATGATCGTCAGCGGGGTGCGGAGTTCGTGAGAAGCGTTGGCGACGAAGTCTTTGCGCACCTGCTCGAGTTCGACCCGTTCGGTGATATCGTGAAGGACGATGCGGCTCACGTCGGATCCCCCGAGTTCGTTTTTCTGTAGGGGCGCGATGTCGACTTCAAAACTGCGCGTGATGTCGCCTCTGAGGATCCGCCCAGGGAGTTCGATGGTCGTGCGTGTCGACTCCGCCCGGGTGTGGCACTGATCGAGCCAGGTGATGAGTTGCCGGTCGCTGATCGCCTGCCTTATCGGTGTGCCGGTGACCTTTTCCGGCAGCTTGAGAAGATCGCGTGCTCGCTCGTTGGCAAAGCGGATGCGTTTCTTCTTGTCGGTGACGAGCACCGCATCACCGAGGCCGTCGACGAGCGAGGAAAGCATTTTCTCCCTCCGGATGACGGTCTCCTTCAGGTTCGCCGCAGTGAACAGTTGATCAAAGATCGCCTTTTCGAGCGAGCGAATATGGCCCGGCGCGCGGGCGTATTCCTTAGATCCGAGCTGTCGCCTATCCTGCTGGCGGATAGCACTCTCCAGTCGCGCGAATTCGCGTTTGTGTCTGACTCGCTCGACGATCAGGATCGTGGCGAGAGTCAGACATAGGGCAATAGCGATGAGCGCAACGGTCAACATGGGTGGCGACGAAAAGACGACAATGGTAGCGCCGTTGCCGCTTGTCACCGCGAATTATTCGACGGGATTGTCACATTTGGTTTCCCCGCTTACAGGCGCGCGTCGTCGTCGATCAGATCGCCGTGGCTGGTTTCGATGATGTTGAGGGCGTGGTTGCCGATCTTCTCCAGCTGGTTGTTCAGGTCGATGTTGAGCATCTCGCGTTTGATGTCACCGCCTTCTTGCATGCGCGAGGTCGCCGCCTTGTTGTAGGACTTTCTCAGCGCATCGATGGAATCCTCGATCTTGTTCGCCGTCTCTAAGTCCGAGAGGCTGACCGTGCGGCCGATCCGATCACAGTAGAAGGCGATGAACTCGCCGACTTTCTCGGATAGTTTCTGGATCCCGTCGAGGGCAGGGCCGTCGATGACGCGTCCTTTGGAATACTTGCGCTCGGTGAGTTTGATGAGGCGATAGATGCAGTCGCTGATCTCCTCGAGCTCCGGGACGATGCGCATCATCTTGCTGACGGCTTCCGCGTTGCGCCCGCTGAGTTGGGCAGAGGAGCAGCGGATCAGGTAGTCGGTGATGTCGTGCATCATCTCATCGGCGTGATCCTCCATCTTCTTGAGTTCCTTGACCGTCGAGGACAGATCTTTGTCAGGCTGGTTGAAAATGTCGATGAAGCCCGCATGCATATCGCGGGTGAGGCCGGCCATTGATTGCACCGCTTTCTCGGCCTCGGGGAGGTTGAGTTCGCCGACATCGACGAGTCCTTGGGTGATGTAGGTGAGGCGATCGTCGTCCCCGCTATCGCCGGCTCCTCGCTTCACCCACTTGGTGACAATCTTGGCGATCAACGGTACGAAACCGATCAGCAGGCAGATGTTGAGCAGGTTGAACAGCGTGTGGAACAGCGCGAGGTCGAAAGGATCGATGTTCTCACTCGCTGCCTTGATCGTCGGTGGGCGGAACCAGTCGGGCAGCATGTCTCCCATGCTGAGCACCATCTTGGTGAACATGCCAAAGACCAACAGTATCCACAGCGTTCCGATCACGTTGAACAAGAAGTGGGCGCGGGCGGCACGCTTGGCATTGATGTTTGCTCCGAGGGCCGCGAGCCAGGCGGTGATCGTCGTGCCGATGTTTTCACCAAGCACGATGGCACATGACTCTTCAAACCCGATCCAACCTTGGCTGGCGAGAGTGATCGTGATCGCCATCGCCGCCGAGGACGATTGCACGATGACGGTGAGAATGATGCCGATGGTGAGGAAGATGAGGATGGATCCCCCGTAAGGGATCTCGCTCAACCACTCGACGGTATCTTGGATCCCGTTGACCCGATCCACCGTTATTTTATCGCCGGACGCCATCGCGTCGGCCAGCAGGGTTTTCACGTTGGGGACAGATTTTTTCAGGAGTCCGAGTCCGAAGAAAAGCAATCCGAAGCCGACGATGGTCTCGCCGAGGCTCTTCCACTGACCCTTGCCGACGAAGACGAAGGGGAAGCCGATCCCGATGATCGGAACCGCGTAGCTGGCGATGCTAAACTTCCCGACCCAGGCGATGATCCAAGCGGTGATCGTCGTGCCGAGGTTGGCACCCATGATGACGCCGATCGATTCGACCAGTGTCAGCAGGCCGACATTGACGAAGCTGACGACGATCACGGTGGTCGCAGAGGACGACTGCAGCAGACTGGTGGTTAAAAATCCGGTGATCAGTCCCGAGAAGCGGTTCTTGGTCATGGTCGCCATGATGCGACGCATGCGTTCTCCAGCCGTTTTTTGAATGCCCTCGCTGAGGACTTTCATGCCGAAGAGGAACAGCCCGAGGCTACCGAGGATTTGCAGGATGGTGCCGATAGTGGCCATGGTTTAGAAAGAGGGGGCGGGGGCTAGGGGACGAAGTCAGTGGGTAAATTTTGCACGGACTATTGTCTGCCATGCCCTCGCGGACAATCTTAATGTGACGAAATTGTCAAGAATGTGAAGGATCCTTCACGGCCATGCTCCCAAATAGCCGTGGGCTTGGCTATTTATTCCCCAACCGGAGCGTTCAGCACGAACTGGTAGCCGATCCCACGGACCGTCTGGATCGCGCTCGCATGTGCGCCGATCTTTTCCCTAACACGCTTAATATGAGTGTCCAAGGTGCGCGAGTTGGTCGAGTCCCGGTAGCCCCAGACCTCACGTAGCAGGTCGTCACGGGTCTGCGCCTGTCCCGCGCGCTCGGCTAGGAGACTCAGCAATTTGAACTCAGTCGGGGTGAGGTCGATTTTTTCCCCATCCAAGAAGAAATTGAGGGTGTTTTTGTCGAGCAAGAAAACACCGACTTTCACTTCGGTGCGATTGGTCGTGCGCTTCGAGCGCCGCAACAGGGCGGTTACCCGCAATACCATCTCTTTAGGGCTAAACGGCTTGGTCAGATAGTCGTCGGCTCCCAGTTCAAGGCCTGCGATGACGTCGTCTAGCTGAGCCTTGGCCGTCAGCATGAGGATCGGGATCGCTTTGGTGCGCGAATCTAGGCGCAACTCTTTAAATACCTGAAACCCGTTGCGACCCGGTAGCATTAGGTCAAGGACGATCAGGTCTGGGATTTCGGCGGTTGCCACTTCGACTGCTTCAATCCCGTCTTTAGCGAAGATTGTGGACATGCCATTCCGCTGAAGATTGAACGCAACTAAATCGCGTACGTCTCCCTCATCATCGACAACTAGGATTTTATTCATTTTTGGTGCTCGAGAGCTTGGCTCCGAAGCTTCGGAGTCCGATCTCACTTAACTTATACGTGACCACTGATGTCGGTGAAACGCATGCTTTGTGGCAAACTTGTGACATTCGCGGGTGAGCGAGGGGAATGCTTGATTGGCGTCGCGTATTTGATACGGGGCGCACATGTTGGTCGCAATTTTAAAAATATCGCAATAATCATTTGCATAATTTGTAGAATTATCACAAATTAGAGAGGGGATAGCAATAATGTCTATAATTAATCGCAGGTTTGCGACAACTCTCAAAAATGAAAACAAATCTAAGGAACAAAGTGGCGGGATTCTCATCGGTGGAGCTCCTAGTGGTGGTTGCGGCAATCGCGGTGATCGCGGGAATCGCATTCGGTCTGGTGTCCAACATTCGTAGTGACGTCAAAGCAGCCAAGCTGCGCAGCGACGTGGAATCTCTGAACACGGCGGTTCTGGTCTATCGGGGCAACGGTGGTTCGATGGACGGGGTGACGACGGTAGGGGGTGTGCTCGCAAAATTGAAGACTCGGGCAGCTTCGGGCAATCTGGTCGGCCTTAAAGGGTCGATGGCTGATCCTAGGCTTGAGGCTGAGATGCTTGAGGTCGCCGACGAAGCGATCGATACACCGCGTGCCCTCTGGAACCCGCGCACGCTGCGTTTTGAGTTTGCTACAGCGGGTGCTGGAGGTGCAAAGGCATTCTACTTGAATGAGGATGAGGCGGGCAAGGACGTGCGCGAAGAGGCTCGGGAGACAGCTTTGGCCTACGGAGAGATGACCAACTGGGTGTGGGACTACGCGGACACGAGCATCGAGACTCGTCGTGGTGTCGGTGGCTACGAGACCGATAGCCGCAGCCACGGCGGCTACACTTCGGTGACTGCGGCTTCTACAACGCGCCTGAGCGCTCCGATCGTGTCGAAGCTTGGCGGTCTCTACAGCTACTACGACTTCGATCTTGAGGTCGAGCTGGCCGACACCAATCCGGCTGGTGTGGCGACGATCTTCTATTCGCTCAATGGTGCCTTCTGGCACATCTACGACGGTGGTTCTGTGCTGGTTGGTGCCAATCAGACCTTGACGGCCTATGCGGTCTCAGCCGACGCTGTGACTTACTCGGACAGCGAATTCTGCTCCGAGCACTACGGCTCGACTTTCATCATCTCGGGCAGCGCCGGTGGTGATTTCCTCAATCCTGAGGGACCCTCTGGGATGGTGACCAACTTAAGCAGCGGGCAGAGCGGGAGCTTCTTCAGTTTCGGAACCGCTGTGGAGACGTCGGATCCGAGCTGGTTGCTGTTCAACGGTGCGTCGTTCGCTGATGTGAGCGCCGAAGAGAGCTTCCTGCTGGGCCGCATCGACTACTACAACGGGACGATCTTAAGTGGAACACAGGCGAACGCCGTCGGGCTCTCGATCGATCTTGGATTCGATGGTGGCGAATACTCGATCGAGTTCGATTTCGAACTGGGGTTGATCAGCACCGCGAACTTGGCCGAGAACACGGATGAGCAGAGCGCCGATTACGTCAAGCTTGGCAATCTTTACTCCGATGTGCCGGTCGAGCTAGGTGGTGTCTCCTACAACCTCATCCTCGAATTTGGAGAGACCACGACAGGTGGCTTCTCCAGCATCGATGAGTTCCACGTGGTCGAGGGGAAGGCCGCGTCGGGCGACCTCTACGGGCGCCTCGTTAAGGCGACCGACGCGGAGGGCTAGGCCGTATCCTTAACAAGCAACCCTAAGGGCTTGTCAGTAAATAACTCCTACAATCTGCTGGTTATTTTGGCCATCACCCGCGTTCGCTTCCAACTCAAATAGCCCGCTATAATCGCTGAAATCTGCCTTGGTGCTGGCTAAAATTCCTGCGCATCTTTGTATGACTTATTTCCTGACAACCCCTAAGAGGCGAGTTCTACTTTTCTCCCATCACTGTGACGACGATCTTGCGTGTGTGGGCTGCGCGGCGGTGCTCGAAGAGGAAGATGCCCTGCCAGGTGCCGAGCGTCATTCTGCCGTCCTCGATCGGGACGATTTCCGACGGTCCGGTGAGGACGGTGCGGATATGGCTGGGCATGTCATCGGCTCCTTCGTAGGTGTGGATGAAGTAGGGGCTGTCCTCCGGCACCGCTTGTTCGAAGTAGGCGTGCAGGTCGGTGCGCGCTGACGGGTCGGCGTTCTCCATGATGACCAGGCTGCAGCTGGTGTGCTGGGTGAAGATCGTCACGGTGCCGGCCAAAATCCTGCTGTCGTGGACGATGCGTGCCACGTGATCGGTGATCTCGTAGGTGTGCTTGCCGTTGGTGCGTTGTTGAAAGTGTTCGGTGTGAACCATCTGGGATGATAGTGGGTGCAGTCGCGACTGCAAAAGGATCAGTTCGCAAATCGTCTCTGCTTTGCTAGGTTTCGGAAGTTAATCATGAGCACGAAGACCCAGAGATTCCTCTTTTTAGCCGGCGCGCTTCTGGCGGTCTTGGTGACCGCGTCGATCCTCCTCAAGCGAGGGGAGGGCGGGGCTGGCGACGAGCCTGATGAAGGTGGCGCTGGAAAAAGGATCACGGCGATCAAGCCGGGCTCGACGCTGCCGAGGCCAGAGCCAGCGGGTGGCTCGCTTGTCACGCCTTCACCGGTCAATGCGCGTACGCTTTTGGGCGGCAAGGCGATGTTGGAAGTGACGCCTGAAGAGGTCGATCGTATTCTCGATGAGAGTGGTCGCTCGGCGGGCAATCTCATCGCGGCGCAAGCGATCCTCGGCGACTACCTATACCTGCGCGAGGCTGCTGAGAAGGAGCCTGACAACCCAGAGGTGCATTACTGGATCTTGGCGAATCGAGTGGTCCCCGAGGAGCGCCGCGAGTATCTTAAGAAATTCAAGGAGTCGGATCCTGACAACGCGCTGGGAAACTACCTTGCGGCGGAGGAGGCGTTCCGGTCGCAGGATATTGAAGGGGGCATTGCCGAGCTGCGAGCCGCTGCCGAGAAAGGCTACCGTGACTACAGCGACAACTTGCAGGATGATGTGCGGCAGCTCTATGCCGCGAGTGGCAAATTTGATGATGAAGCGATCCGTAACGGGAGCTCCCGGGCGACCGCGATGCCACACGTCGATCAGATCCAGAGTTTGTCGCAGCGCCTGATCGAGGGCTACCAGCGCTTGCAAGCAGACGAGAGACCCGAAGAGGCCGCGGAGTTGGTCGAGTTGGGGATCGGGATGCTGGAGACCGTCGCCGGGAATAGCGGAGCGGACGCGATCGGTTCGCGCACGATGATGTTGTTCATGCAAGAGCAACTGCTAACCGCCGCTGGCGATCCGGGTGGGGATCTGGATGGTCTTACCACCGAGCGCGAGAGGGTTGCTCGGCTCGGCGAGAGCGTGAAGCAGATCTTCGGCCACGAGGGTCTGCTGGATGCTGCGCAGCTGGACGGCTATGCGGAACGCCTGCATGATCAGGGCGAGGTGGGGGCTGCCGAGTGGCTCGTCGAGCAGGTCGGAGAGCTGCCGCAAGAATAGATCCATTCAAGTTGCGCCACCGGATGGAGTGGGAGAGGGTTGCGCGCTTATCCCTCTCACATGGACTGGTTTTTTCATATATCCCTCTTGGTTCTCGGCCTTGTCGCGCTTTATTTCGGTGCTGAGTGGCTGGTTCGCGGGAGTTCTCAACTCGCATTGAAGTTCGGTCTCTCGCCGCTGGTGGTCGGTTTGACGGTCGTAGCGATGGGCACCAGTGCGCCGGAGTTGTTCGTCTCGATGGGATTCAACCTGCGCGGGATTCCAGATGCGGCGGTCGGCAATGTCGTAGGCTCTAACATTTGCAACATCGCCCTAATCCTCGGCGTCAGCGCCTTGCTGCGCCCGCTGCTGATAGAGAGGCAGATCGTGAGGCGTGAGATGCCGATCCTGATCGGCGCGTCGATTGTGCTGATCGCGATGCTCTGGGATGGGGCGATCGAGCAGTGGGAGGGAGGGCTGCTGACGCTCGGTATTATTGTCTATGTCGTGACGAGCCTACGACTCGCCCGATCGGTGAAACAGAACGTGAAGGATGAGTTCGAGGAGAGCATGGCCGACTTAGACCCAGAGCAGGCCGCGAAAGGTAATCCCTTGGTCTTTACGCTGCTGATCCTCATCGGTCTCGTGGGTCTTGTTTTGGGTTCGCACATGTTGCAGACGGGGGCGGTGTTCATCGCGCGGGCTTTCCATGTCAGCGATGCGATCATCGGACTCACTCTATTGGCTTTCGGCACCTCGCTCCCCGAACTCGCGACCTCCATCGTCGCCTGTTTGAAAAATCAGGGCGATATTGTCGCGGGAAATGCAGTCGGCTCGTCGATCTTCAATATCTTCGCGATCCTCGGGATCACCGCGCTCGTCAAGCGCATGCCAATCACTGCCATCGCGCCGACTGATCTCGGCGTGATGTTGTTGGTGACACTGTTAGCCGTACCGCTGATGATGACCCGCGGGCGACTCGGGCGTGTGGAGGGCGTCATCTTGCTGAGCGGCTACATCGCCTACACCGCCTCGTTGGCGATGCGCGGTGCCGTGGGGGGCTAATGCCGAAGCCTTGATTTGGAGCTTGTTCGCGTTAGCTTAAAGCATGTTGCGCAGCGTGATTTTCCGGAGCCTGATTGTAATCCTTGTCCTGCTGCTGGCCGTTGCTGGGATGCTCTACCTCGTGCAGGACGGCATGATCTACCACCCGCGTCCATACAGTAAGAATGACCTACGCGAGATCGAGGTGGCAGGCTTGGATCGGCTCGATTTCGAAACTGGGGAGGGGGAGCAGGTCGCTTTCTATCGGGCGCCTTCGACTGGGGCTGCTGCGCAGCGAGTTTGGCTGGTGTTCGGTGGCAACGGCGGGCGTGCTGCGGACTACCGGAATTTGGCTTCGGATGTGAACGACGGCTACCTGTTCGTCGACTATCCCAGCTACGGGCTCTGTGATGGCGATCCCAGCCCGGCCAGCATCGACCAATCAGTGGATGGCGCCTTGGCTGCGCTCGGTGTGAAGCTCTCTGTTAGCGTCGAAGCGTTGAGCGAAAAACTCTGTGTCGTCGGCCATTCGATTGGCGCGGCGGTCGGTCTGCGCGCTGCTGTCATTCACGAGGTCGACCGGGTGGTCATCATGGCGCCGTTTACCACCATGAAAGAAATAGCGGCTGGGAGGGTCGGAAATCTCTTTTCAAACGTCTTGCGGCACCGCTTCGACAACCTGTCGACATTGGAACAACTGAAAGAGGCGAATCCGGCGGCGCGCGTGACGATTTTAACTGGCAACGATGACTGGCATATCCCACCCGAAATGAGCCAGCGGCTGGCGAAGCAGTTTCCCGAAATGGTGGAACTGCAGCTGCTCAATGGGGTCGGTCACAACGACATCTTGAACGACGCGCTGCTCCAAGTCCTGGAGGCTATGACGCCGCTAAATCCGAGCGAAAAATAGTTAATTTATCTTGACTACTAGGAATTCCGTAAGTACTAGTTTGGCTGTAATTTACCGGTAAAACTATGAAATTGAAGTCCTTCGCTCTCTCGACCTTTTTCGCGATCACCGTCTGTTTTTCGGCATCGTGCACAAAGAAAAATCCCAATGGCTCCGACAGCGATTTCGCAGGGGACGGCTACGGCGAGGGCAGCGCGTATGGTGACGGTGGCGCGAATGGTGGCGGAGCCGGTAGTTATAGCGATTTCAGCAACGGGAAGCTCCCGAGCCGAGACGAACGCTTCAACTATTTCAATTCTGCGACCGGGCAGTTCGAACCAGTGCTTTTTGGCTTCGATAGCTTCCTGATCAGCAACCAAGAGATGCGTAAAATCGACGCAGTCGCCTCCTATATCCAGAAGAAGGGGGGCGAGGTGCTCGTAGCGGGCTTTACTGACTCGATCGGCACCGAGGAATACAATCGCGGCTTGGGCGACCGCCGTGCGCATGCGGTGAGTCAGGCTCTCTCGCAGCGTGGTGTTTCGCGCGGCAAGATCCAAACGGTCAGTTTCGGCGAGGAGATGCTAGCGGAACCGTCTAGCCCGACCTCTTCGCGCAACCGGCGCGTCGAATTCGGGATCGTCCGTTAGACCGCTAGGTTCTGCTCGATAAAAGGCGCTTGCCAAAGGAGGGGAGGTTGTTAGGGTTTCGCGCAATTGACCCCCGCCTGCACGCTCCCATGATCTCCGAATGTTGGAATCTGGGAGCCCCAACTATGAACTTGGCGAACTTACTCACTGTCGATCAGATCATCCCGAGCATGCGCGCGACCCAGCATCGGGAATCGATCGTGGAACTCGTGGATCATCTCGTATCCAGCAAGCACCTCGAAGCTGATTGTCGTGACGAGGTCCTTGAGGCCCTCCAGGAGCGCGAGGAAAAGATCAGCACCGGGATCGGTTCCGGAGTTGCGATCCCGCACGCGTTTTCGAATCGCACCGAGGAGGTGATCGCCGTGTTCGGCCGTTCGGTCGAGGGCATCGATTTCGAAGCTCTCGACAATGCGCCAGTGCACAACATCGTGCTTTTCGTCGTGCCGCAGAAGGAATACCACCTGCACTTGCGCACGCTCGCGGCGATCGCGAAGTTGTTTACTAATCGCGAGGTTCGTCAGCGCCTCGCTGATGCCGGTTCAAGCCGCGAAATTCACGAGATCTTCGCCTCGCGCCCAGCTCGAGCTTAGGGCTTGTCAGTAAATAACTCCTACAATCTGCTGGTTATTTTGGCCATCACCCGCGTTCGCTTCCAACTCAAATAGCCCGCTATAATCGCTGAAATCTGCCTTGGTGCTGGCTAAAATTCTTGCGCATCTTTGTATGACTTATTTCCTGACAACCCCTTAGTCCCTCTCTCGCCACCAGCGCTGAGGGAGAGACAAAGACTTCCCACCTTTCACGTCCCTTAAACCATGTCCGATTCGACACTTATCCCATTTCCACAACTGATCTCCACGGCGCTCAGTCAGGCCGTCGACCAACTCGGTGCGCCAGAAGGTTTCGTCGCCCAGGTCTCGCCGACGGCTGATGCCAAGTTCGGCGACTACCAGACGAACGCCGCGATGATGCTCAAGAAGACGCTTGGGAAGAACCCGCGTGAGATCGCCACGCAGATCGTCGAATTGATCGACGGTGGTGACCTGTTCGAGAAGCCGGACATCGCCGGCCCGGGCTTCATCAATTTCAAACTCAAGCCGAGCGCGTACTCGGAGCGGCTGCTGGCGCTGTTGGCAGATCCAAAGCTCGGAGTGCCGCAGGTTGAAAAGCCGAAGAAGATCGTCATCGACTTCAGCGCGCCGAACGTTGCCAAGCCGATGCACGTCGGGCACATCCGCAGCACGATCATCGGCGATTGCCTAGCGCGGATCGGGAAATTCCTCGGGCATGAGGTGATCAGCGACAACCATATTGGAGACTGGGGGACACAGTTCGGCATGATCCTCTACGGTTGGAAAAACCTGCTCGATGAGGCCGCGTTGGAAACCGAGCCGGTCGAGGAGCTGGTGCGTGTCTACAAGCAGGTGAATGCGATGCAGAAGGAGGACGATTCGTTGCGTGATGTCTGCAAGGCGGAGCTGGTCAAGTTGCAGGCAGGTGACGAGGAGAACCTCGCCATCTGGGAGCGGTGTGTCGAGATGTCGAAGACTGGGTTGAAGAAGATCTACGCGAAGTTGGACATCGAGTTTGATCACTGGCTCGGCGAGAGTTTTTATAACGATGCCCTCGCGCCGATCGTGGATGGGATGATCGAGAATGGCATCGCAAGGGAGAGCGATGGTGCGATCGCGGTGTTCTCTGATGGTTCCGTTGATCCAAAGGACGACCCGTTCCTCTCGCAACGTGATGGCGAGTGGGGGGCGCAGCCGTTCCTTGTGCGCAAGGCAGACGGCGGATTTGGTTACGCGGCGAGTGATCTAGCGACGATCGATCATCGTGCAAATGTATTCGGTGCGGACGAGGCTTGGTATGTGGTTGGATCGCCGCAGCAGCTGCATTTTGATCAACTATTTGCGACGGAGGCGCGCCGCGGTGGAACGATCGCCCTCGAGTTCATCCCGTTCGGCAGTATCCTCGGCAAGGATCGCAAAATGTTGCGGACGCGGGAAGGGGAGACGGTTCAGCTGGCGGATGTGCTCGCTGAGGCAGTGCAGCGGGCGGCGGCGATCGTCGATGAGAAGTCGGCGAATCTACCGGATGAGGAGCGTGCGGAAATCGCACGCCTGATCGGCGTTGGTTCGGTAAAATACTCGGAGCTCTCGCAGCACCGGATGACGGATTACATCTTTGACTGGGACACGATGTTGGCCTTGAAGGGCAACACTGCACCTTACCTAATCAACGCCTATGTGCGTTCGAGGGCGATCTTCAGGAAGCTGGGGGAGAACGTCGAGGCGACGTTTGACCAACCGGTTGAAATCGTGGCTGAGGGCGAGCGTGCTCTGATCGCTAAACTGGCGCAGTTTGGTGAGGTGTTGCCGGATACTTTGAATGACTTTCGGCCGAATACGCTTGCCCAGTATCTCTATGACGTCGCTAGCCAGTATCACCGGTTCTGGGAGGCTTGTCCTGTGCTCACAAGCGAAGGGGTCACCCGACAGACGCGGATTGCTTTGTGCGAACTGACATCGAGGGTATTGCATACCGGGCTCGGCCTGATGGGCATCTCGGTTCCCGAGCGGATGTAGCTGGGAAGAAGGAGGGCTCACCGGATCGGACCGATTCCCTGATGGCCAGCGCCCGAATGGAATCGAAGGGCTTCTGGAATGTCGGAGAAAGCACAGGCCATGCGCAGACGGGATTGCCGTTTCAAACGCAGCCTAAAGGCTGTGCTACTTGGCGCGTGCGACGAAACCATTGACCTGCCAAATCCGAGTCGCTAGCGTCGTCCGATGAATTGGACTCTCGCCCTACTACGCGGCCTTATCGGTATCGTTTTCCTACTCGGCCTCGCGTGGCTGATGAGTTCCGATCGAAAGAGGGTCAACTGGCGTATCGTTGGCTCCGGCCTGGGCTTGCAGTTTGTGCTGGCAGTCTTGGTGCTGAAAGTTGCCTGGGTGGGAGCTGTGTTCGATCTGGTTTCAGACGGTTTTGTCGCGATGCTCAACATTTCGAAGGAGGCGTCGGTGTTTGTCTTCGGGGCGCTCTCTGATTCTGAGAAAACCGCCGGCGCGTTTGGTGAGAACAGCGGCTTCATCTTCGCGACACAGGCTCTCCCGAGTATCATCTTTTTCTCGGCGATCTCCTCGGTGCTCTACTACCTCGGCATCCTGCAACGGATCGTGATGGTGCTTGCCTGGGTCATGAGTCGGGTGATGCGGCTCTCCGGAGCGGAGAGTCTCGCAGCAGCCGCCAATGTCTTCATTGGTCAGACCGAGGCGCCGCTGGTGGTGAAGCCATACATTTCAAAAATGACGCGATCAGAGATCATGGCGCTAATGGTCGGCGGCATGGCGACGATCGCCGGATCCGTGTTTGGAATCTACATCGGTTTCCTTTCCGGTGGGGATGACGAGGTCGGTCGTCAGTTCGGGAAGGTGTTACTCTGCGCCTCGGTCATGAACGCACCGGCAGCACTGCTCATCGCAAAGATCCTCCTCCCCGAGACCGAGAAGGTGAACATGGACTTGCGTGTCGAAAAGGAATCTGTCGGGCGCAATGTGATCGACGCGCTCGCCAACGGCACCAGCCAGGGGCTCAAGCTCGCGCTGAATGTCGCAGCCATGATCATCGCCTTCTACGCCTGCATCCTGCTCGCCAACTCCTTGCTCGGCGACCTGCTCGGTCAAGTGAATTGGTTCGGCGCGGGAACCTTGAACGAATGGGTGAACTGGGTGAGCGGCGAGAAATTTAATTCCCTCAGCCTGCAGGCGATATTCGGGTTCCTATTTGCGCCGATCGCATGGGCAATCGGGATCACTGGTGGAGACGTGCTGCAGGTCGGGCAGCTGCTTGGCACCAAGATTTTCGCCACCGAGTTCTTCGCATTCCTCGAGCTCGGTCAGCTCAAAGCTGCAGGAGAGTTGAGCCCGCGCTCGGTGTTCATCTCGACATTCGCCCTCTGCGGCTTTGCCAACTTCATGTCGATCGGTATCCAGATCGGTGGCATCGGCGGGCTGGCGCCCGAGCAGCGATCGACCCTCGCCAGCCTCGGCGTCAAAGCGATGATCGGCGGCATGCTAGCTAGTTGTCTCAGCGCCAGCATCGCGGGAATTCTGTTCTAGCTGTCGCAGATCGAAGTCACGCCGCAGGCTGGCTGGATGACTCAGGCGTCGATCACTTCTTGACCTGCACGCTGACGATCTTGCCTTTGCCGTTATACCAAGCGCTCTGCAGGGCACTGTAGAGCTGGTTCACGTTGGCTTTGTTCCGCAGGCGATACTCGATGTTATGAGTGTGCGTCCCGTGCGGGTAGCTTTTTGAAACCGCGTTGAGCGCATCCGTGGTTCCGGTGCGCTGCGCGACTTTCTTGACGGTGTCCTTCGCGCGATTGATCAGCACTTGGCCGGCGCCTGATGGGGAACTGTCGCTCGCCGGCTCCAAGAAATAGAATCGGGTGATCGTGGATCCCTCGGCGGTGATGCTCACCTCGTTCACCCGGACGTTGGCATCGACGATGTACTCGTGCTTGGCGATCGAGGTGATACGACCGAGCGCGACCATGTAGGCACCGCCATCCGAAAGCTTGACCTGGAAAAACTTCCGGGTGTCGTCAGTGGTTTGCACCTCGTCCTCGCCAGACTGCGACTGGTTGTTGTTCTGATTATTCTGGTTGTTCTGCTGGCCTTGTCCCTGCGCCTGGGCGCTGGCAAGACTGGCTGAAGCAATGAGCGTGACGGCGGTGAGCAGGAGCTGGGGTTTTTTCATGGTTTGAGTCAGTGTCCGGTCAGATTTCCAAAATGTCAAAACTGGCCTCGCTTGAGCCGATTGCGCAATTCGCCGGGTGTATAGTTCTCCGGCAGTTTGGCATCGGGGTGGTCGATGCTCTCGAGCTGCCATTTCCAAGGTAGCATCCCAGTCTTGCGCCAGCGGAAGGTGAATGGCTTCTTGGTATAGGGGCGGGCGTATTTGACGATGAATGGTGCGGCAGGACCGCCTTCGCCGTTGAGGAACATATTTCCAGTGATGACGACGGCATCGCCGTCACGCTCTAGCTCGGTCATCTTCCAGTTGAGTTCGAACTTCGTCCAAAACTGGCTGCCGGCGTCTTTGAGCGCGAGCATGAGGTTCTCCTTATCGAGTCCGAGCGAGTCAGAATAGGTCTCCGATGTTAGCCCGTAGACGCGTCCCCACTTGCGCGCTTCGATCGAGGCGACTAATCTTTCTTGCTTGGCCTGTAGCTGAATCTCGGCGGGCCAGGTGAAGATCGACTTGTAGATGATCGTCACGATGACGAGTGCGACGACGGCGAGGGCGATAGGTTTGCGGGGCAGTGTCATGGTTGGGTTCGACCGATGCTGGCCAG
>JBLHKE010000003.1:0-40996 GCA_047619485.1 Verrucomicrobiales bacterium
CCGGCGTCGGACAGACTACCACGATCAACCTGCCTCCCGGTACGATGGCGAAATCATTGCGGGTCGGATTTGAAAACGGGGCGACCAACCCGAACGCGAACACCTCCCTGATCCATTTTTCCGAGGTCCGGGTGTTCGCGGAAATCGACCTGCTGCCGGTGATCGATGCGTTCACTGCGACTCCAACCAACCTGTCCGCCGGAGGCACGGCGCAACTCGCATGGTCGACTAGCTCCGCTGACAGCGTCTCGATGACGGGACTTGGATCCGTCGCCAGTGATGGGAACGCCGCGGTGACTCCGAGCCAGAGCACGATCTACCACCTCACAGCATCGAACTCGAGCGGCAGCCGCACGAGTAGTCTAGCGGTCATCGTCGACGACCAATTACTGTCCCCGCGCATCACCGAGTTCATGGCATCGAACGGCGGAACCATCACGCGTAGCGATGGTTCGACCCCAGACTGGATCGAGATCTGGAACCCGAACCCGGTCGCTCTAAATCTAGCCGGGTACCGGCTCACGGACGATAGCGAACAACCGCTGCGTTTTGTTTTTCCGGAAGTGGAATTCGCGGCGGGCGGCTACCTCGTCATCGACGCCGCCCCCACGTCGGTTGATGGCGTTCTCGCGACCGGATTTGCACTCTCCCGTGCAGCGGATTCGATGGTGAGTTTCTCGACGCCGTCGGGCGAGTCCTTGCAGAACCTCAACTACCCGAGGCAGCGATCCGACGTCTCCTTCGGGCTCGACATCCATGGCGATACGAAATTTTTCCGCCTCCCGACCCCAGGAGCGCCAAACGCAATCAGCGCCGTCGACGGCTTTGTCGCCGACACCCAGTTCTCCGTGCGACGCGGCTTCTACGAGACGCCGCAGAGTGTGTCGATCACGACCTCGACGCCGGACGCGACGATCTACTACACCACCGATGGCTCCGAGCCATCAGCGGACAACCCCGGCGCTCAAAGCTACCTCGATCCGATCGCCGTGGACAGCACCACGGTGCTGCGTGCGGCCGCGTTTCTCGATGGCTACCAGCCGACCGACATCGACACACAAACCTACCTGTTCGCCGACGACGTCGGCAACCAATCCTCCACCCCGACCGGCTTCCCGGCGACCTGGGTGCCAAACCTCAACGGCTCCCAGGCGGGTGTCCCTGCATTCTCCCACTACGGGATGGACGCTACGATCATGTCGAGCCTGCCACTGAGCGACGCAGACGGCCAGTCGTTCGATCTTACCGCAGCCCTGAAAGCGATCCCGACCATGTCGCTGGCGATCGACGCGGTGCAATTGCTCGATCCGGTGAATGGCCTCCACGTCAATGCGCAGAACCGCGGTCGCGCCTGGGAGCGACCCGCATCGATCGAGTTCATCGATCCGGCCAGCGGCGATGAGATCCAGGCGAATTGCGGGCTGCGCATGCACGGTGGCTGGAACCGCTTCAATGAGATGCTCAAGAAGTCATTCCGCCTCTACTTCCGGTCGGAATACGGCGACTCGAAATTGGATTTCCCGCTCTTCCCTGAGTCGGAAATCCAAGAGTTCGACGCGCTGATCCTCCGGTCAGGCAATGGCAAAGCCTGGGCGAGCCCGTGGAGAAACCTCGCCAACACTAGAAATTCGCTGGAGCGCACGACCTACCTGCGCGATCAATTCGTCCGCGACCTGCAGGCGGCCACCGGCAACCACCACATCCCGGGGCGCTTCGTACACCTCTATGTGAATGGCCATTACTGGGGACTCTACAACCCAGTCGAACGCCCTGATGAGAGCTTTGCCTCGGCGCGCTTCGGCGGTGGGGACGACGACTACGACGTGATCAAGTGGAGGCGCGGAATCGGCCACCAGGTATCGGCCGGCAATGACGAAACGTGGAATCAACTCATCGCGCTGGTGCGCGGAACCCCTTCGGCCCCTGCGACCTACTCCGCAGTCGCCGAGCGCCTCGACCTGCCTAGCTTCGTCGACTACATGCTGGTGAACTACTTCGCCGGCAACAGCGACTGGATTGACAACAACGTCTACGCCATGCGCAACCGCGTGGCCGACGGCCCGTTCCGTTTTTTCTGCTGGGACTCTGAAGAGAGCTTTCTCGGCACCGACGAGGACTTTACTAATCGCCTGGTCACAGACACTTGCACCGAAATCCACCACGCGCTGCGCAACAATCCAGAATACCGGATCCTGTTCGCCGACCGCGCCCAGCGTCACCTGTTCAATGGTGGTGCGCTCACGCCAGAAGTGACTGAACAGCTCTGGTCTGATCACGCAGCCAATCTGGATCGGGCGATCGTTGCGGAATCTGCGCGCTGGGGTGGGCTGCGACGCCCGGGCAATCCGTATGACCGCACCGACTGGCTGGGCGAGATCAACAACCTGCGCGACAACTACCTCGGGCAGCGCGTCAGCACGACCCTCGGGCAACTGCGAGCCGATAGCTTGTTCCCCGCAGTCGATGCACCTACATTCTCCCCGCAGCGGGGAGGCCAGGTTGCGACTGGCACCGCCGTCACGCTCGAATCCGGCGGCGGACAGATCTACTACACCCTAGACGGCAGCGATCCGCGCCAGTCAGGCGGAGCGATCTCACCGACCGCGATCGCCCTCGACTCAGGCACCAGATCGGCAACGCTCGTCGATCTAAACGAAACCTGGAGCTTCCTCGACGATGGCTCCGATCTCGGCACCAGCGCGATCGTCTCTGGTGACCCGTCCTATGATGTGAACAACTGGAAGCACCCTGGCTTCGATCACAGTTCGTGGGAGACAGGCGACGCCCCGCTCGGCTACGGCGAATTTGGCTCAATCACGATCCAGAAACAGGTCGGGTATGGTGGCGTCGCTTCGATGAAGCACACGACGACCTATTTTCGCAAAAAAATCACCACGATCGACACCGCTTCGATTGTCGCGCTGCAACTTCGACTCCGCCGTGATGACGGTGCCGTCGTCTATCTGAACGGACATGAGATCGTCCGCTCCACTTTCCCGGTCGGAACTGGGATCATCGGTTCGGATACCTTCGCCATCGGCGCCGCAGGGTCGAGCGAGAGCGACTTACTCGATTTCGATATCCCCGCGAGTCTTCTCGAGGAAGGTGAGAACACGCTCGCCGTCGAAGTGCATCAAAGCTCGGGCAATTCGTCGGATCTGGGCTTCGATATGCAGTTGCTTGCGTCCATCGCCGCTGAGGGTGGGACGATCCCGATCGACGGCGACACCCTGGTGCGTGCCCGCGTTTTTGAGAACGGCGCATGGTCAGCACTGGACGAGGCACTGTTCGTCACCGGAGATCGCTCCACCGACCTCTACGCATCGGAGGTCATGTACCATCCGGGCGCGCCGTTCACGGGCGATGCCGAATTTTTAGAGATCGCCAACCGCGGTTCCGTCACCCATTCACTGGTCGACCTGCGTATCACCGGCGGGATCCAGTTCACGTTCGCCGAGGCGACAGCGACCGATCTCGCCCCCGGCGGACGCCTGGTCATTGCACGCGACCTAGTGGCTTTCGCAAGCAGTTATCCTGCGGCGAATGCTGCGGGTCAATACAACGGCGGGTTGGGGAATGGCGGCGACACCTTCGCGCTCGAGACCTCGGGCGGTGACATCCTCTGGACACTGACATATTCCGACGCCGCGCCATGGCCGGGTGGAACCGACGGCGATGGCCGTAGCCTGATCTATGTAGGAGGTGAACCAAACGACCCGTCCGCGTGGCGCCCGAGCGCCAGCGCCGGTGGCAACCCCGACTCGACAGACAGCCTCCCTTACAGCGAGGGCACCGACCTCGTCGATTACGCCATGCTGAAGCAGAACGCAATCGCGATGGATGAATTCCAAGTGACCACTCTGCTCGGAGCTGACGACGTCGAACTCACCCCCTACTGGTCCGCAGACTTGACGAACTGGTCGGCGGAAGGCCTACTCCTCGTCGCGCAACAACCGGCTGACGACAGCACCGCAACCAAGACTTGGAGGCTCGACAAAGCCCATCAAGGGACACGGACATTCTTCCGCATGAAAGTCGAACAGCGCGTCGAGTGATTTGATCAGTCGTATTTGCCTTGCTCTGTAGAAAGTCGATAGAGGCATCCGATCAATCGCGGCGGTGGCGTAGCAAGCGCAGGCCCAGCACAGCTTGCCGTTACATACGCTGTCTCCTGCAAAAATTGGCACCCGACCTTCCGCTGCGAGTGCCTGATTTCCTGACCAAAACGCAACGGCTCTGTCGAAGAAAACTACCACTGAGGCAAATCCCTGATTTCCAATGAAATCCAACCCGACTGAGGTCAAATTGCACTGGTTTTTTTTGATTCTGCCCCTTTGCATTCCCTACATTATCTGCCATAGTCAAAACAGTTGTCGGCGGTTTTAGACGGAGCGGGGATTGTGAGGATTTACCTGCTTTGAAAGAAACCGCCGGCGACCCCTAATTTTCTTTCTCAATTTAAAGAGATTCAGTCATGCACCTCCGCGATTCCAGTCCAACCCGCTCCGCTCGTCTTCTTGCGACAAGCGCGGGATCGCTTTGCTTGGCCAACGCTTAAAGTCAGCTAGGCACTAGCGTCCCCGCGCCACTCCGGCCTGCGACACGATCACGTCGATCGTTGTCCTAAAAACCAGTTTTCTCAAATCGCGCAGCGTCGTGTACCCACGTCGCCACGCTGCGCCCAACCATCCGAAATCATGAGAAAAAAATCACATCAGAGCCTGGCGCAAGAAGCAGACGAACTGTGCGCAGAACTACGCGAAGATGACGGCATCCCACCGAGCGTCCTAGCCAAACGAAAACAGCAAGAACACCGCCACGTGAACTACCACGGCGAGCAGTTGTGCAAGCAGGTGCGAATCGCCCTAGGCGAAGCACTGGCATGCGACTGTGCGGATCCGGCCTTCGAAGACCTGCGGGTCATCGAGGTCAACATGTCCAGCGGCACGACCGCGCTAGAGGTGATCCTCGCAGCACCGGACCAAGACGCGACCCTGCTCCATGACATCGAGCAGCGATTGCAGAAAGCCGAAGGCCTCCTGCGAGCCAGCATCAGCAACGCGATCAACCGCAAGCGCCTGCCGAGGCTGAAGCTCCTCTTGGTGCCGGTAGGTCGGTAGCTTCTGAATGAAACTGTCATAGACGGATCTTTCGGACTACCCAACCCCTGACGCAGCAGGCAAACTGCCGCGTTGGATCCAGAAAAAGCCGCGAGCAACGACGCAACGTAGTTGGGAACGATTCGACCAAACCGTTGCGTCGTTGCGCGAGGTCTGTCTTTCTTAGGGGTTGTCAGGAAATAAGTCATACAAAGATGCGCAGGAATTTTAGCCAGCACCAAGGCAGATTTCAGCGATTATAGCGGGCTATTTGAGTTGGAAGCTAACGCGGGTGACGGCCAAAATAACCTGCAGATTGTAGGAGTTATTTACTGACAAGCCCTTAGAGTAAATTAGCCTACCTTCCCCGTCGATTCCTCAACATCTCCTCACACTCCTTCTCCCGAACCACCTTGGCAGAGCTATCGGTGAACACCACCACTCGCTTTCCTTTGCAAGCAATTGGGCTCACCAAAAACAAGGTCTCGGAATCGCCCTCCCCGATGTCCTTCACCGGAAAATACAACCACGCCATCCGCTGTTCCGAATCCGGATCAAAGTAGTCCAGCCGCGCGGGTTCGAAGTCCTCCCAATATTCCTCAGCAGCATAAAAATCAACCAAGCTCGCCGGCGTGGCGCCCCCGTGGTCGAGAGCGTAACCCCTACAGTTCCTCGCCAAGCTGATCGCAGCCAGCATGTTACGCCCCGAGTAGTCAACCGTTGCCTCATTTCGCAGCAGCGGCAGGAAAATTAAAGCGATCACACCGAGCCCTCCAAAAACCAAAATTTCGCCAACTTTGTTTCGCATTCTCCCTCAAATCTAGTACCAACCGGGCTCTCAAGTCACACCAGGTCACCTCCGAAAACCTCATGCGGGCTGGAGCTTGATAAAATCCCCGCTGTCTTCGTTGCTAAAGCGCCCACTATCACCAGATAGCTTAGCGTTTATCGCCTCGCCAGCATGAATTTTCTCTGCGCCCCATTTCCACAGCAGGTTTCCGGAGGTGCCCACCAAAATAATTTAAAATATCCAAATATTTAAGTTGTCCTAAAGATCTCGTCTCGTTATAGAATTCGTCCAGTCCATCCCAAATCCGTCTCTTTTTGCCGACCACAGCCCTACCAGAACAGAGCGAATCCGTCCTCACCCGCCTGTCGATAAGCCACCCGCCCTTCAATGGCGAATTCTTCACCCGCGCCCAGATCAAGCGTGGCATCGGGCTGTTTGAGAACGGCGCGGTGCGAGTCATCACCTGCAACGCGAGCGCCTCCTTCGCAGGCATCTTCGGCGTGGTCAGCGATCATTCCACCGGCCAGCGCAACGAAGTCAGCGCCGTCGTAAAACTCAATCGCGACGGCTCATGGTCGCTTGAGGGAACTGCCGATGGCACGCAGAAAAACGGCGCACAAATCGTCGCACTTCTCCTCGGGGCCGGCGCGCAGTATGGCGAGGTGGAAGCGCCCGCGATCGAGACCTCAGGCTGCGTTGTCGAACTCTCCTGCCAAGACGTGCGCGCCGGTATTCTCAACTGGGAAGAGAGCGACACCCAAGGTCTCACCGAGCACATGCGGCTCGCCAGGATCTCGCGCAGCAACAAGGATCTCGAAAACTTGCTGCGCAGCTCTGGCCTGAAGTTGGTCGAGGAAATTTACCCCTACGACGAAATCGACCCCAGCGCCCACGGCTGTTTCGCCTTCCCCGCAAAGAACCTCGCCATCCAGACGGCCAGCTGGGCGAGCTTCCTCGCCAACCAACGCAAACCGATCGAAGCCCTCGGTGCGCAACTGGTGATCGACAACGACTCGTTCAACATCGACCTCATCGACAGCGCCGACGACTTCTACGGCGAACTCCACGAGGACGACAACGAAGACAAGGACGGCATCGACTGGCTCGGCTTCGAATACGGTATCAAGGTCGGGCGGCAGAAAGTCAACATCCTCCCCGGCCTAGTCGAATACCTCGCCAGCCGCCCGGTGAATTTTTCCCTGCAACAGCTCAAAGACATGCCCGATGGCAGCAAGGTCGCGGTCAAAGTCCAGGGTAGTGAACGCTACGCTGCCCTGCCTGCTAAGCGTCTACACAGCGTGCTCGAAATCCTCGCCGAACTACTCGGCGACGAGCGGTTGATCAACAAAACGACCGGCCAGCTAAAAATCCATCGACTCAGCGCCGCGCAGATCGCCCAGCCTGACGTGAAACTCGTCGACACCGCCCCCGAAAACTTTTTCGAGACATCGGCAGAGATCGAAGCGCTCAAGCCAAAGGTGCCTGTCGATGTGCCAAAAGGATTCCTCGCCGACCTGCGCCCATACCAGCAGCACGGTTTCGAGTGGCTGCAATTTTTACGTGAGCAAAATCTCGGCGGCATCCTCGCCGACGACATGGGGCTTGGAAAGACCATCCAGACCCTGTGCCACCTGCACCACGAAAAACAAAGTGGCCGCGCCAACCTCCCCTGTTTGATCATCGCGCCGAAATCCGTCGTGCCGAACTGGGAGAAAGAGACGCGCAAATTTGCTCCTTCATTGAGTGTGCTGACGCTGGAGGGTCCGAAACGCAAACGCTACTACCCGGTGTTGCAGCACGCCGACCTAGTCGTCACCAGCTACCCCGTCCTGCTGCGCGACGCCGAGGAGCTCCTCGCTCAAGAATTTCACTACGTCGTGCTCGACGAGGCGCACACCATCAAGAACGCCACCTCGCAGGTGACCAAAATCGCCTACCAGATCAACGCCCGCCACCGCCTCGCGCTCTCCGGCACCCCGATCGAAAACCACCTCGGCGAGTTGTGGTCGCTGTTCCATTTCCTCATGCCCGGCTATCTCGGTAGCGAGTTGAGCTTCCAGCAGAGCTACCGTATCCCGATCGAAAAACACCGCGACGAGGCCAGCTTCAAGCGCCTAGCCAAACGCGTGCGACCACTGATGTTGCGTCGCACTAAAACACTCGTCGCCAAAGATCTCCCCGAGAAGACCGAGATCATCCAGACCATCGATCTCACACCAAAACAGATCGAACTCTACGAGGCCGTCCGCGCCAGCATCTACAAAGACCTCAACGCCGAGATCGATCGCCGCGGGCTCAACGCTTCGAAGATCCTCATCCTCGATGCCCTGATGAAGCTGCGTCAGGTCTGCTGCCACCCGCGCCTCCTCAAACTCCCCGCCGCGCAGAAGGCGAAAAATTCTGCCAAGCTCGACCACCTCATGCAGATGATCATCCCGATGGTCGAACAAGGTCGCCGCATCCTCGTCTTCTCGCAATTCACTGGCATGATCTCGCTGATCGAGCAGGAGCTCGAAAGAGAGAACATCACCTACCAGTCGCTCACCGGCGCATCCAAGAACCGCGGCGAGCTAACGGAGAAATTCCAGGCAGGCAAAATCCCAGTCTTCCTCATCAGCCTGCGCGCCGGCGGCACCGGCATCACCCTCACCGCCGCCGACACCGTCATCCACTACGACCCGTGGTGGAACCCAGCCCTCGAGATGCAAGCCACCGACCGCGCCTACCGCATCGGCCAGAAGAACCCAGTGTTCGTCTACAAGCTCATCTCCAAAGGCACAATCGAAGAAAAAATCGTCATGCTGCAACAGAAGAAACGCGCCCTCTTCGAAGGCATCCTCGAAGGGACGCCGCAGAAGCTAGAGTTCTCCGAGACCGATTTGGAGAACCTGTTTGCGCCGTTGAAGCCGTAACCAACAACGGGACCGTGGCCGCCCCGCCTGCATCAACCCAAACATTTCGAACACTACTTTGATGCCCAGACGTTCTCGTATCTTTCTAGCTGCTCTCAGCTCGTTGCTCATCTTCATCCAGTTTACTTCTCTGACGAGAGGCGCTTCCCTTCGGGTCGAAGTCATTGCGGATGGAGTCGCCATCACCCTTGTCGACCATGATACCGAAACCACCCCTTGGCTCCTCCAACACAGTGGCGACGGGCGCACATGGGAAGACCTCATGTTTTTTGCGAGCCCAGAGGGCAACGAAGAATTGACGATCGACGTCCCTTGGAGAGTTCTACAAGGATCGGGTTCGAAGCGCGGGTTCTTCCGTGCGTTGCAGCTTGAGGAGACAGACAAGCTCCTAGAACGGCTTCTGAGCGAACGGGCAAAGTGGAGACTCTCAGGTATCAGGGATTACCGGTACTCGCTCAGCCAGAGCTTTGGGCAAATCTCCTGGAGTGGGGTTATCGAGGTAGCCGATGATAAAGTCGCTTCTTACGAGACAACTGATCTGCAGCCGCCAGTCGTCGGAGTTCCCGAAGTTCCCACGATCGAGGAACTTTTTAGTAGGATCGCTAGGGCCATCGCAGCCGACGCGGCGACGATAAACGTCACCTGGGATCCGACCTATGGATTTCCAACCACCTGTTTCATCGACCTGTATCTAGAACTCACCGATGAGGAGCGCCGCTGGTCGATTGATTCGTTCGTGCCACCGGACTAACTTCCAAGCAACTGATCCTGATGCCATCTGCGTCAACCTAATCACGCAGGGAATACACCACCCGGTAAGATCGTCGATCTCCCGACGCGATGGAGTTGCTGATCACGGTCGGATCACGGTCGGATCGCGATCGGTCACGACCGGTTCGCCGACCGGTAGCCAAGTCTTTAGATCAGTGCTAGTCTGAAGCTGATAGGTTCCTGCACCACCTGTGGTGTAGCTGACTAACCCAGCTTCAATCTCGAGCCCCAGATCGAGCTCCCCCTCGCCCGTCGTCGCTGGTCGTTGGCGCAACAGCCGCACGGTGTCGCCCTCTTCGTTGCTCTGCCACATGGCGATCGCCGGCCGGCCGGTCGAGTCGAGGCGCAGGACGGCGAGCGACTTGTAGATCCCCTCTGTGTGACTGAGGACGGAGGTCGTCTGCCAGCCATCCAGTGTCATCACCGCGTAGCGCAGCGACTCGGTGTCAGAGTAGGCGACGTGTGGGAAGTCGTGGACGTCGACCGCGATCGAGGCGGACTTGCGCGCGTGCGAAAATCCGGTGTGCACTGCGCTAAACGTGTCGATCAGGGTGATTTGCCACGCACCGCCTTCCGCCGGGAGGAACCCATACTGGATGGTGCCATGGTCGCTGTCACTAGGGTCGATATCGAGCCAGGTGGCGTGCAAGTTATCGCTCCCATCGATGGCGAGCGTCGGGAAACGACCGACCGCGTCCCCGCTGTCGATGGTTTCGAAAATCCACTCGGGTGAACCGGCGGTGGCGTGCACGAGCTTGCCTGAGGCGAGCCAATCTCCCGACTGGCAGTAAAGAACGTGCGGTGTGCCAGAGGCATCGACGACGATCGAGGTGTTGAGACCATACATGAAACTGTCGGAACCGGAGACGCTGCGGTTGAAGGTCCACGCGGTGCCATCGAAGCTCGCATACTGGAGGCCGTGGGCGGCACCGAACGATGAGGGGTCGACGCAGGCCATGTGAACCGTCCCGCCCGCATCGACGAACAGCGAATTGTCCCAGCCGTCGTGCTGCCCATCAGAGACGAGGATGTAATCAGTCGTCCTGCCATCCGGGGCGACAACGACATGATGGGGGGATTGGGAATCATGATCGTGCCAGGCGAGGTGGGCATTGCCCGACGGGTCGGTGCGCAGGTCGCCAGGGCCGTAGAAATAGCCGGTAGCGACATCGACCGGTGTCCATGGACCCGCGATCGTCGGCGCCTTAGCATGCCAGACGACTCCGCCGCCGGTCTCTGTCATGCCCATGACGTGAAGCTGATCCAGCGCATCGAAATCGAATGAGGGCTTCACGCCGGGTCCGATATCCGCGCTCTGCCAGCCCGGGTGGAGGGTTTCCTGAGCCTGGCTAACCGCCATGAAAAGGCTAAGGACGGTGGGGAGAAGGAGGCGTTTCATTGGTGGTTTGTTGTAGTCTAGGCGCACCGCAGGCCGACGGGCGATCCCGAAGACGTCGCTTAGGCAGACGCAATTCAGAGGGAAAGGCTCCTTGAACTAGCTTTCGTCGGAGTATCAGTTTGGACACGCAAGATGCGAATCGTTCTTTGTTTCTACATTGTTGCAACAACTGCCTTCTTGATTTCGTTCTACACGGTCGAGACAGGACGCCGTGAAGAAATGGCATTTTTGTTATTTGGAGAAATCCTAAGGGCACCTCCGGAAACCTGCTGTGGAAATGGAGCTTGAGTGGAGGCTTCAATACTTTGGATGAACTGGGACGCGCCGGATTAAGAAGGGAGGGGGCATGAGGAAATATTCGAACAGATCAGTCTTAGGAACGATGGCAGCAGAAGATCGGAGTCGCCAGATCCACAAACGCTTGCGCACAATCGGCACACCTGCTGCCCGACAATTACTCGCACCTACACTCTGACGTCCGATTCGTATCGTGATCGGTCACCGCGAGCTCCACTGACGGTCGTCGTGTCCATTAAGGTCTTGATTCGAACTTGAACAACGCCCTAGCCACTGGAGTCCCACCATTGATCGACAATCTCGAAAATGCCCGCCCGGCCGCAAAGGCTCCTTCAAATGGACTGCAATCAAATTAATCATGTTGCCCATGCTCACTAAAACTCCCAAACTTTTCAAAAATCCAATGCGTGACATCCCCCTCACGACTGCCTAATCTGCGCTCTACACGCACACCAAAACAAGCATTTTTAAAGGCAATGAGCGTGCCACAGGGGACTGTTTGACAATCCTCCGGCACATGGCTCTATAGGCCTCTTTGTCCTCCCGCAAAACCCGGATTCCCAAACACATTTCATGACCCAAACAGCCACGCAAGAGCCACTTGCGATCGTTGGTATCGGCTGCCGCATGCCCGGCGGCGTCACCGATACCGAATCTTTCTGGAACCTTCTCGTCGAAGAAAAATCCGGCATCCGCGAGGTGCCTGAAGATCGCTGGGATATCGATCGCTACTACCATCCAGACGCCGCCGTCCCGAAAAAAATGATCACCAAGTGGGGTGGCTTTGTCGATGGTGTCGACCAGTTCGACCCGCAGTTTTTTGGCATCTCTCCACGCGAAGCCCTGCGCATGGATCCGCAGCAACGCTGGCTGCTCGAATGCGCGTGGGAGGCCATCGAAGACGCCGGCACCCGACCTGAAACCCTGCGCGGCACCAACACCGGTTGCTTCGTCGGCATCGCGTCGAACGAGTATGGCTCGATCCAGATGTCCGGCGAACGCGACATCGATGTGCACACCAACTCAGGCGGCACACTCTCGATCGCGTCCAACCGTATCTCGTACCTCTTTGACCTCAAAGGACCGAGCGCCTCGGTCGACACCGCGTGCTCGTCTGCGCTCGTCGCGGTCAACCTCGCCTGCAAATCCATCTGGTCAGGCGACAGCGCACAAGCGCTCGCTGGTGGAGTCAACGCGCTGCTCATGCCCGACGCCTCGATCGGTTTCTCGAAAGCCTCCATGCTCTCACCTAGCGGCCAATGTTTCGCCTTCGATTCCCGCGCCAATGGCTACGTGCGCGGTGAGGGAGCGGGCATGCTCTTGATCAAGCCACTAGCACAAGCACAGAAAGATGGTGACCGCGTCTACGCCGTGATCCGTGCCTCGGTCATCAACCAGGACGGCAACACCTCCTCGATGACCGTCCCCGGCGAGGACTCGCAGGCCGAGATGCTGCGCATGGCCTACAAACAAGCTGGATTCTCACCGTCGCGCGTCTGTTACATGGAAGCCCACGGCACCGGCACGCCCGTCGGCGACCCGATCGAGACCCGCGCGCTCGGCAAAGTCCTCTGCGAAGGCCGTCCAGATGGCGAGAAATGCGTCATCGGATCGGTGAAGTCCAACATCGGTCACCTCGAGTCCGGCTCGGGTGTCGCCGGCCTAATCAAGGCCGCGATGGTGCTGCACAAATCGCAGATCCCGAAAAACCTCAACTACGAGAACCCGAACCCAAACATCCCGTTCGAAGACCTCAAACTACGCGTCCCCACCAAGCTCGAACCACTCCCGCGCCAAGGCGATCTGCCGCCAATTACTGCCGTCAACTCCTTCGGCTTCGGAGGCACCAACGCGCACATCGTTCTAGAAGAAGCCCCTGCGCCCACCCACAAGCCAGCACCGAAAACCAAAGCCGAGCGCCCGTTCATCCTCCCAGTCTCCGCCAACACCGAGGGACCACTCAAAGCCTATGCGAACAGATACCGCGCCTTCCTAAAAGATAGCGAAGCGTCGATCGCCGACATCTGCGCCAGCGCCGCGACACGCAAGTCGCACCAGGAAGAACGCATGGTAGTCATCGGCAGCGATCGCGCCGAACTGCGCTCGCTCCTAAAGAAAACCTTCACCGAATCGAAACGCCCGGAAGGTTGCCTCACCGGCCATCCGACCGTCGCGCACAAAGACATCGTGTTCGTATTCACTGGCCAGGGCGCCCAGTGGTGGGCAATGGGTCAGCAGCTGCTCAAACGCGAACCCGTTTTCCTCGACACCATCGAGAAGATCGACGCCGAGATCCGCAAGCACGCCGACTGGTCACTCATCGAGGAGATGACCCGAGGTAAACAAGACTCTAACATTAACAAAACCAACATCGCCCAGCCCGCGATCTTCGCATTGCAAGTTGCGCTCGCGGCGTTGTGGAAGAGCTGGGGTGTCACACCAGCGAAAGTCGTCGGCCACTCGGTCGGTGAAGTCGCGGCCGCTTACGTCGCAGGCATCTACTCACTCGAAGACGCCGTCAAAGTCATCGTCCACCGCTCGCGCCTCCAGGAGACCACCGGCGGCACCGGCCGCATGGTCGCGGTCGGCATCTCCCCCACCGAGGCACGCGAATACATCGGCGACCACGGCGCACGCGTGCAAGTCGCGGTTATCAACAGCCCATCGATGGTCACCATCGCCGGCGACAGCGACGCGCTCGAACCGATCGTCGAGAAGATCGAGGCCGATAAAAAATTCCTCCGCTGGCTGCGCATCGACTACGCGTTCCACACCCACCAGATGGAGCCTATCAAGGACGCTTTGCTCGAGGCGCTCGCCGACATCCAGCCGCAGAACGCCGCAGTCCCCTACTACTCGACCGTCACCGGTGATCGATTCCACGGCTCCGAACTCGACGCCAATTACTGGTGGCGCAATGTCCGCGAGGCCGTGCTATTCGCGCCAGCCATCGACAAGCTCGCCCGCGGTGGTGCCCAGTTGTTCCTCGAACTCGGACCGCACCCCGCCCTACAAAGCTCCATCACCGACTGCCTCAGCGCTGCCGATAAAAAAGGCACCGTGCTCGGCTCGCTCAAGCGCAAGTCCGACGAGTCCACCGAGATGCTGCGCAACCTCGCCGGTCTCTACTTTGAGGGCGCGGAGATCGACTGGAACGCCGTCAACCAGTCCGGCGGCGACTTTGTCCGCCTGCCGAGTTACCCGTGGCAGCACGAGAGCTACTGGCTCGAGTGCGACAAATCGCGCCGCCACCGCCTCGCCAAGATCGTCCACCCACTGCTTGGCCTGCGTACTCCCGCCCCGGATCCGACTTGGGAATTCCACCTCGAGCCAACGTATTTCAACTACCTAGACGACCACCGTTTCTGGGACAGCATCGTATTCCCAGGAGCTGGCTATGGCGAGATGGGCCTCGCCATCGCGAAAAATCTTTTCCCTGAGGACAACTATGTCGTCGAGGAACTCGTCACGAAGAAGGCCCTGTTCGTCTCCGATAAAAAAGTGCCGCAAGTACGTGTTGTTTTCGATGAGAAGACCAAGAACTACCAAGTTTTCAGCACCACCGACGATGGCAAGCAGTGGGATCTCAATGCCGAGGGCCGACTGCAGAAACTCGCCCACGAGGAAATCGTCAACGCCGATCTCGCCCAACTACGCGAAGGTCTCGAAGACCACTACACGCACGAGCAATACTACGACGAATACGCCGCCGCCGGCTACCAGTTCGGTCCCAACTTCCAGCACTTGGAAAACGTCTGGCGCACGATGGATCGCGCCCTGGCCGAGATCATCGTCCCCGACCAGATCCGCGACACCGCCGCCGACTACCATATCCACCCGGCCGTCCTCGACGCCACGTTCCACGCAGTCAAAGGCGCGCAGAAAGTTCCCGCCGACGCCAAGCCGTCCGAGCACTTCTATCTCCCCGCCGCGATCCGCCGCATCCAGCTGCACGTCGACACCGTGCCGAACCACCTCTGGACCCACGCGACCATTATCCAGCGCACCCCAGACTCGCTGCTCTCCGATATCGAAGTCTTTGACAACGACGGCAACCGCGTCGCCGACATCCTCGGTTTCCGCGTCGACCGAGTGGAACAGAAAGACGAGGCGACCGAGGAGTTGGAAAATTCCTTCTACCAGTTCAGCTGGGAGCCGAGCTGGCTCCGCGGCAGCCGCGCCGAAGGCAGCGCCAACATCGCCGCCACGAATGACATCACCGATCTAGTTAGTGACGCCGTCACCGAAGTTTACCAAGAATACGACACCGTCACTTGCCTCAAAGACTATGCCCCCAAAGCAGACGCCCTCGGCTGCCGCGCCGTCGAGCACGCCTACCAGGACCTCGGCTGGAAACCTCAACCAGGAGACGAATTCACCACCAACGAACTCATTTCCCAGCTCGGAATCGTCGATGAGCACCGCCGCTTGGTAGCCGCACAGCTCAGATATCTCGCGCTCGATGGTGTTTTGGAATCACTGGGTGACAAGGGCTGGAAAGTCCTATCGACTCCAGAAAAAATCGACCTGCCCGCAGCGCTCGACGCACTCCGGGCAGAGTTCCCACAATACAACGCCGACACCGACCTCTTCCAACTCGCCTGGCTCAAGCTCGGCGATGTCCTCAGCGGAGAACTCGACCCTCTCGAGGTCCTATTCCCAGGCGGCTCCTCGGAAAAACTCGAAGCCTTCTACGTCAAAGGCGCCGACTTCCCGTCGAACAACGCCCTCATCCCGCGCGCCATCGAAAAAGCCATCGCAGCGCTCCCCGAACGCCGCTCACTGCGCGTGCTCGAAGTCGGTGCCGGCACTGGCTCGCTTACCGAACGCGTCCTCCCAGTGCTCCCGGCGGACCGCACCGAATTCACCTTCACCGACAACGGCCCAGCCTTCATCGCCGCGGCAAAGAGCCGTTTCGCCGACTACAAATTCGTCGACTACTCCACCTTCGACATCGAGAAGCCAGTCGAAGATCAGAAAGTAAACGCGAACGGCTACGATTTAATCCTAGCCACCAACGTCGTCCACGCCACCTCCGACTTGAAGAACACTCTGGGAGTCCTCAAAGACACCCTAGCACCCGACGGGATGCTGATGTTCCTCGAGGTAACTAAAGCCCGCGTCGGTCTCGACCTAGTTTTCGGCTTACTCAAAGGCTGGTGGCAGTATACCGACACTGATCTGCGCCCAGAGTCCGCCCTCCTCAACCGTGACCAGTGGGAAAACCTACTGCGCGACTGCGACTTCACCGACGTCGGCTCCTTCGTCAATACCCCAAATCCTGCCGACGCCGCCCAGACCATCTTCATCGCCCGGAAGGCAGACACTCCTGTCTGCCAGGAAGACGCCACAGGCGACAATCGTAATCCGGACACTCCTCCCCAGAGCGACGGCGAGGCCAACACCGACATCCCCGCCGAACCAACCACCATCATCTTTGGCGACCAAACCGGCTTCTCAGAAAAACTGGCAGCCCAACTCCCTGGCAAAGTCCTCCACGCCACCACTCACGACGACATTGCCGAAGTCCTAACAAAAGCAGAAAATCCGACGCAAATCATCCACACCGCCGCGCTGAACCACCCGCTCTCCGAGACATCATCCGCCGAAGCCCTAGCCAACTCCCAGGCCTTCAGCACCCTGCACCTCCTCCACCTCACCCAAGCCCTAGCCGCCGCCGACCTCACCCCAACCGTCACCATCCTAACCCGCGGCGCCAATAGCACCGCCGCCGATGAACCGGTCGCACGCATCGCCTCCGCCCCAATCGTCGGCTTTGCCCGCGTCGCCCGAGGCGAGCATCCAGAATCCGTCTGGACGCTCATCGACCTCGATCCAGCAGGTGACGAAAACGAACTTAGCGACCTGCTCGCCGAACTCGCACTCATCGACGGCGAAACCGAGATCGCCTACCGCAACGGCCGCCGACTAGCCAATCGCTTGCACCAGATCCTGACCAAGGACATGCCGGTGCGCACCCGCGACGCCGTCGCCACCGATTCGCAGTATCGCCTGCAAATCGACACCCCGGGCATCCTCACCAACCTCTCGCTAAACGAAACCTCCCGGCGCGAGCCAGGGCCAGGCGAGATCGAAATCTCCGTCAAAGCCGGTGGCATCAACTTCCGCGACGTCATGAAGGCACTCGGGATGTATCCCGGCAACCCGATTGACGTCCGCTGGTTCGGCGACGACTTCTCCGGCACCATCGTGCGGGTCGGCGAAGGTGTGCACGACCTCAAGCCAGGAGACAACGTCGCCGGCATGGCACCGTATTGTTTCCGTGCCTACGTCACCGTCAATCGCCACATGGTATTCCGTAAACCGGAGCACATCAGTTTCGTCGAGGCAGCCACACTCCCAACGGTCTTCCTGACGACCCACTACGCACTCAATCACCTCGCGCACATGCGCAAAGGCGAGCGCGTCCTCATCCACGCCGGCACCGGCGGCGTCGGCATGGCCGCCATCCAAATTGCCCAAGAGGCAGGCGCAGAAATTTTCTCCACCGCAGGCACCCCAGAAAAGCGCTGGCTGCTCAAAGAGATGGGAGTCCAGCACGTGATGGATTCGCGCTCGCTCAATTTCGCCGACGAAGTGATGGCAATCACGGACGGCGAAGGCGTCGACATTGTCCTCAACTCGCTCGCCGGCGACTTCATCCCGAAGAACTTCTCCGTGCTGCGCACCTTCGGTCGCTTCCTCGAAATCGGAAAAATCGATATCTACAGCAACAGCAAGATCGGGCTGGAGCCACTGCGCAACAACATCAGCTTCCACGTCATCGACCTGGCTCAACACCTCGAATCCCGACCAGAATTCGTCGCCGAGATGATGGCCGAGATGGCTGCTAAGTTCGAAGCCAAGACCTACAAACCGCTGCCGCATAAAGTCTTCCCAATCACGGAAGTCGTCGAGGCCTTCCGCTTCATGGCCCAGGGCAAACACATCGGCAAAAATGTCCTCGATTTCGACCAGCCAGTCATCGACATCGCCCCATCGACGGAGCCAGAGAACTTCTTCAAATCCGATGCCAGCTATTTAATCACCGGTGGTGCGAGCGGATTCGGCTTCGAGCTCGCCGTCTGGATGGCCGCGCACGGCGCAAAAAACATCGTCCTGTTAAGCCGCTCAGGCCCACGTGACGAGCACGTCAAAGAAGGCATCGCCAAACTCCGCGCTGACGGTATCACCGTCACAGACGCCCGCGGCGACGTCACCAACGGCAAAGATATCCGCCGCGTCATCAACAGCATCGACCAACCGCTCAAAGGCATCATCCACGGCGCGATGGTGCTCGACGACGACTTCCTCATCGATCTCGACGAGGAGCGTTTCAACAAGGTCGTGCATCCAAAAATGCTCGGTGCTTGGCACTTGCACCACGCAACCATCGAAGCGGGTGCGGAGCTCGATCACTTCATCAGCTTCTCGTCATTCTCGGCCGTCATCGGCGCTGTCAAACAGGCCAACTACAACGCTGGAAACTTCTTCCTCGATACCCTAGCCCACCACCGTCAAGCACTCGGACTCCCAGCCCTGACCATCAACTGGGGCGCCCTCACTGGTGCAGGCTTCGTCGAGCGCAACGAGAAGACCGCCGCCTACCTCGAGAAGCTCGGCATGAAGGCCTATAGCATGGAAGACACCATGTGGGTCATGGAGCAGATCCTGCCGAAGAACCCGACCCGCGTCGCCGCCTCGCGCGTCGATTGGACAGCCCTCGTCAAACTCTCCCCAAACCTGCAGAGCTCAAAAGTCCACGCCCCTGTCGCCCTCAAGAAAGAGGACGGCGAAGGCTCCGGCGGCTCGGTGCGCCCATCCATCCTCGGTGCGGCGCCAGAGCAACGGATCGGCCTGATGGTCAACTTCATCGCCGAGCAAGTCGCTGGCGTGTTCGGCACCGAAGTGTCCAAAATCGATCGTGACACCCCGCTGACGAACATTGGTCTAGACTCCCTCATGGCGATCGAGCTGATGAACCGGATCGAGTCCAGCCTCGGCCTCAGCATCCCGATGGGACTCGTATTGAACGGCCCGAACATCAAGGAGCTGTCCGAACCGATCCTCGAGATGCTCGAAGCCTCCGACGATGGCACCACCTCATCCGCCGGAACTGTCGTAGCCGTCAACGACGGCAGCATCCGCGTCGAGAGATCCGAGGAAGAGCTAATGGAATTCCCGCTCTCCGAGGGCCAGCGCGCACTGTGGTTCATCAACCAGCTCGCGCCCGATAGCTCAGCCTACAATCTCGTCTTCTCCTCCAAGATCAAGCCGCTGGTAGATGTCGACGTGATGAGCAAGGCTTTCGGCTCGCTATTCGAGCGCCACCCGATGCTCGATGTCAGCTTCACAACCAACGATGCCGGCGAGCCGGTGCAAGTCGTCCACAAAGGACGCAGCATCGACTTCCGCGAACACGACGCTACCGATCTCAGCGAGGAAGAACTAAAGGAGCGCGTCGTCGAGCACGCCGAGAAACCTTTCAACTTGAAGACCGGCCCGGTCATCCGGCTTGAGCTTTTCAAAGTCGACGACAGCGCCCACGTCTGCGCCCTCGCCGTCCACCACATCGTATCCGACGCCTGGTCGATCGCTCTTCTGATGAACGATCTTATCGAGACATATTTCTCGATGAAAGCCGGCAAAGAACCGAGTCTCGAACCGCTCGATTACCGCTACCAGGACTTCGTCGACTGGCAGCAGCGTAAACTCGCCAGCCCGGCGGCCGCCGACCTCGCAGCCTACTGGCAAGACAATCTCGCCGGCGCCCCAGCGCAGATCGACCTACCGACCGATCACCCACGTCCGGCCATCCAGAGCTTCGAAGGCGCGACCGCCTCGTTCAAACTCGATGACAAGCTCTCAGCACAGATCTCGCACCTGACCAACGAGCAAAACGTCACCCTCTACAACACCCTGCTCTCTGCATTCAACCTCGCCATCCACCGCTACTGCAACCAAGACGACATCGTCGTCGGTTGCCCGATGGCCGGGCGCAATCAGAGCGAGTTCGGCAAGATCATCGGCTACTTCACCAACGCCGTCCCACTGCGCTCACAGATCGACGCCGACACCACCTTCATCGACTTGCTCAAATCCACGAGCCTAGCAACCAACGGCGCACTCGAACACCAAGAATACCCGATGGCGCGCATCGTCGACGACCTCAAGCTACCACGCGACCCATCGCGCTCGCCGCTGTTCCAGGTTTCCTTCGCCATGGAGCGCGTCCCCGGCATCGACGAGCAAGGCATCGCCCTGTTCCTCATCGGCACCGGTGGCCACCAGTTCCGCGTCGGCGATATCACGGTCGAATCGATCGACCTCTCGCTGCGCCAGGCTCCATTCGAAATCACCCTGGTTGTCGAAGAAGCCGGCGGCCACATCTACGGCGCATGGCACTACAACTGCGACCTGTTCGACGCCGAAACCATCGACCACCTCAGCGCCCTATTCGAACAAGTCCTGCGCCAAGTCGTCACCGAACCATCGCAAAAGATCGCCAACATCAACCTCCTCTCCAAGGAGGAAGAAGTGGAAATCCTCAGCAACTGGAACGACACCGACACCAACTACCCGAAAGACAAGCCGCTCCACCAGTTCATCACCGAACAGGCGCGCAAGACCCCGCAATCCGTCGCCGTCCGTTGCGGCGCGATGCTACTCACCTACGCCGAACTAGACGCCCTCTCCAACGGCCTCGCCCAACAGCTGCGCGACTCCGGCGTCACGACCGATGTCCCGGTCGCCCTCCTAGTCGAACGCTCCACCGACATGGTCGTCGGCGCACTCGGCATCCTCAAAGCCGGCGGTTGCTACATCCCGATGGATCCCGAGTACCCATCGGGGCGCCTCCAGCAGATGCTCGACGACGCACAGCCGCACTCCATCGTCACCAACAAGGAACTCGCTGACACATCACCAGACACGCTGAAGAAATTCCTGGTCGAAGATAGCGGCAGCGCCGATTGGGCACCCGACGCCCCAGACGGGTTCACCACCGAGTCCCTCGCCTATATTATCTACACCTCAGGCTCTACCGGCACCCCTAAAGGCGTCGAGATCCCACACCGCGCTGCCGTCAACTTCCTCACCTCGATGCGCCGCACGCCCGGACTCACCCAGGTCGACAAGCTGCTCGCCGTCACCACGCTCAGCTTCGACATCTCCGTGCTGGAAATTTTCCTCCCACTGATGACCGGGGCCGAAGTCGTCGTCGCCACCCGCTCCGAAGCACGCGACGGCCGTCGCCTCGCTGGTCTCATCGAGCAGAAAGGCATCACCGTCATGCAGGCCACTCCAGCCACCTGGGAACTCCTCCTAGCCTCAGGCTGGGAAGGGAAAAACGACCTGCGGATCTTCTGCGGTGGCGAAGCCCTACCGCGCAAACTCGCCAACCTACTCACGGACTCCGCCTCGGAGGTCTGGAACCTCTACGGCCCGACCGAGACCACCGTCTGGTCGGCCGCCGAGCACATCGTGAAATCCGACAATTCCCCGGTGCTAGTCGGCAGACCGATCGCCAACACACAGGCCTACATCCTCGACCACAACCTCCACCCGGTCCCAGCAGGATTCGCCGGTGACCTCTACCTAGGCGGCGACGGCCTAGCCCGCGGCTACCACAAACGCCCAGACCTCACAGACGAACGGTTTATCGCCATCGAACTCCCCGACGGCACCAGCCACCGCGTCTACAACACCGGCGATCTCGCCCGCTGGACCCGCGACGGAAAAATCGAATGCTTAGGTCGCAGCGATTTCCAGATCAAACTCCGCGGCGTGCGCATCGAACTCGGCGACATCGAGTCCCAACTCACCGGACACAGCGCGATCCAGAACACCGTCGTCACCAAACGCGACGACCTCCCCGGGGGCGAAGCCCTGGTCGCCTACCTAATCACTGACAGAGAGGCCGACGAAGGATTCACCAACGAACTCCGAGCATTCCTAAAAGAACGTCTCCCTGAATCAATGGTGCCGGCATTCTTCGTCAAACTCGACGAGTTCCCGCTTACGCCGAACAACAAGACCGATCGCCTAAAGCTCCCGGCGCCAACCTTCTCAGGCTCCACCGGCGACCAGATCCAACCCCAGACAGCCAGCGAGCAAGTTCTGTGGGAGATCTTCAATGAAAACTTCGCCCCGCAGCCAGTCGGCATCCGCGACAACTTCTTCGAACTCGGCGGCGACTCCCTCATGGCCGTGCGCATCCTGGCCAAGGTCAGCGACGCCTTCAACCGCGACGTCCCGGTCGACGCATTCCTGCGCAACCCGACCATCGAACAGCTCGGCCGCTTTCTCCACCAGCCAGCCCCGGCCAAAAGCGAAACCTCGCCAGCCAGCAGCGGCGGCAATTTCGAAGGCGACCACCTCGACATCGAGTTCGTCGAAGCCGGCCAGACGCCCGACGTCAAAGTCGATGCAATCGCCCTCGCCTACATCCCCGACGCATTCCTGGCGATGACCGGCATGGATCGCGAGCAGATCGCACGCGACATCTTCCACCACCAGCCACGCCTCAGCCAGCGCTACGAGACGCCATTCGGCAACATCGGCCTCGTCGTGCTCCCCCACTTCGAGATCGACCTCTACAAGAACACTGAGGGGCTCAAAGAGAGCACCCTAACCGCGCTCAAACTTGGATCCACCCTAGGCGCAAAGACGGTCTCCCTCACCGGCCTCATCCCGAGCGCAACCAACGACGGCCTCGACATCTGCCGCTGGATAAACGGCACCCAAGACCTCCCCATCATCACCACCGGCGACGCCACCCGCACAGCAACCGTGATCAAATCCGTCGAAGGTATCCTTGCCACTGCCGAGAAGAAGATCGAAGAACAACACGTCGCCTTCGTAGGTCTCGGCAGCATCGGCCGAGGCACCCTCGACCTCATGCTCGAGGTCATAGGGCAACCAAAGGCCATCACCCTCTGCGACTTCTACGGCAAGAATGCCCAGCTCGAAACTCTACGCGACCAGCTACTGCTCAGCGGCTACGAGGGCGAGATCACCATCGCCAAAGCAAACGGCGGCCTCCCAGAAGAAGTCTACGCCGCGAGCCTAATCATCGGTGCGACCAGCGTCCCAGGTATCATCGATGTCGCGAAGCTCAAGCCGGGCACGCTTCTGGTAGACTACAGTTTCCCGAATGCCTTCAATCCGATCGAGGCCATCCAGCGGCTAGAAAAAGACGGCGACATCCTCTTCACTACCGGTGGCCAACTCACCCTACCAGAGGAGATCAAGGAGACCCTCTACCTGCCAGACAGCGTCCAGAGCCTCATCGAGTCGTTCGATCCGAACCACCTCCAGAGCCTGCTGGGCAGAAATCCAAACGAGATCACTGGCTGCGTCTTGGCCTGCCTTCTCACCGGCATGGCGGAGGAAGTCAAGGTCACCCTCGGCCCGGTGAAGAGCGAGGACTCGCTCGCCCATTACAGGCATCTAGATAAACTCGGAATCCAACCGGGTGCCCTCGGCGTGGATGGTTATTTTCTAAGTTCGACCATCCTAGATAACTTTAGAGAACACCATCCGTCTAGGGTCTTGTAAGGATTTACCCATTTCCTTACATAGAGATAAAGCGAACAGCGCAAACCAACCAATCTCGATATGTGGCTATTGTCGGCTTTGAGAAATGCTCGAGTGATCCAGAAGCGATCAAGCTGGGATCGCCAACAGGTCATCGCCTACCAGAAAGAGCAGTTTCGAGACCTGATGTGCTACGTGTGGAAGGAATCGCCATTCTACCACGAGCTCTACTCAGACCATGGCATCCGCGAAGCCGACCTGACCCAGCTATCTCCGCAGGATCTCCCCATCATCACCAAGGAGATCCTGATGGAGAACTTCGACCGCATCTCAAAGAACCCAGCCCTGCGGCGTGATCCGATCGAAGCTTGGATCCATGCTGGCAGTTCGCCAATCTACGCCAAGCAGTTCTTAATACTCCACACGTCTGGCACTTCGGGAACCCTGGGGATCTTCGCGTATGACAAGCACGCATGGGGCCGCATGCGCGGCGTCACAACCAGGGCGGGCTCCGCCCGCATCAATCCGTTCAACCGTGTCCGCCTTGCTTACTACGGAGCTACACACGGTCGCTTCGCCGGGGTGACCTCCTGTCGAACCCTGCCGAAATCGCTTTGCAGGGTACAGCTATGTTCGATCCTCGATCCGATGGCAACGACGATCGAGACTCTGAATGACTTCCAACCAGAAAATCTCTTTGGCTATGCCAGCGGCATCCAAGAGTTGGCGCTTTCGGCGCTCGCCGGAAAATTGCGCATCGAGCCCAGTTTCGTTACCACCAGCGGCGAGCCGCTAACCGACCAGGCGATTGCGACGATCGAAGAAGCTTGGGGCATCAAGCCGACCAACGCCTACGGCACAAGTGAGTCGATCTGCCTCGGGATCCAGTCACCGGGTCTGGATCACATCACGCTGATGGAGGACGAGAACCTCATCGAGATCCTCGACAAGAACGACCGACCCGCAGCCCCGGGCGAGAGTGGGCGAATGATCATCACCGCTCTCTACAACCGGGCGATCCCCGTAGTCCGATACGATCTACATGACTACGTCACCCGGGGAGAGCGCGAGGAGAGCGAGCGCTTCGATAATATTCTCCGGGTCGAAGGTCGCGCGAACGACGCGCTCCCTATCACTCTACGTGACGGGACGACGGACAAGATCCACCCGGTGGTACTCAGCGAATTCTTCGTACCGGGTGCGCGCAAGTTCCAGTTCGTCGCCAACTCCGCGACCGATGTGAAAATCAAATATGTCTCGGAGACAGACATGGACTCCCAGATCCTTGAGGAGTTCGGTAGGATCCTCACGCTGAAAGGCGCTGAGACCGCAACGAAAACCACCGCAAAACGAGTAGCGGAGCTGCCCGCCGATCAGTCTACTGGCAAACACCGCTTGGTTCTCCTATCTTAATAAGACTGAACCTCACGCCCTCCGAATACAAATCCGGCAAATTGCCGGTGGAGCCACTTGTGGTTCCAGGAAAAACCAAGCTAATCTAACGCGGCTCTACCCCGGTAGGTTCTCTTCGAAGAACCGGACTGCATTCCCCCCAAGAACTAATTTGATGTGCTCCTCCGAGAGGCCGGAATCGAGCAGCTTTTGGGTGATTTGCGGCCAGCCAGCCGCGTCGATCACCGTCTTCACGGCCCCGTCAAAATCTGATCCTAGCGCCACGTGGCGAGCCCCTTCGAGCCCGGCGTCGTCCAGCAGCGCAATGACGTAGTTGACGGTCTCAACGATCGCATCGACATCCGCCCTCGCGAGGGCGGGCTTGAAGAAGCTCACACCGATGAGGCCGCAACCCTGCGCCACCCCGATCGCCTGGCGGTCGAGGATGTTCCGCTGGTGGTCATGAGCGCCGCGGACGCCTGTGTGGGAGACGATCAGCGGCCTGCTTAGCTCGCCTGCCGCATGCATGGCGAATACGTCGTCGATAGCAGCTTCTGAGGCGTGGGAGAGATCGATGGTGATCGCCTGTGCCTCGAGTTGCTTACACAGTTCGCGTCCGGCCGCCGACAGCCCGCGCCTTCTCCAGCCGTGCCCCGAGTCGGCGAATCGATTGTCATTGAAGTGCGCGAGCCCGAGCACACGGAAGCCATTGTCCGCCAGCCACGCGACGTTGATCCCGTCGCGCAGGGCGTGAGCGCCTTCGAGCCCGAGCATGATTCCGATCACAGCTTCACCGGCATTCCTACGTCGAACGATATTGGCGAGTTCTTCTCTTGTGCGAATCAGGACGAGTTCGCCGTCCGAATTCGCGACCCACTGCCGCGCTCTCTTCAACTGTAGGCGGGCCCTCGACGCGGTCTTGAACCAGCGGTCCGGCCGCTCGATAGAAATCATCGATCTCCAGAAAAACAGGTCGGTGAAAAATAGCCGTGGGGCGCGCTTCGATAGTACCAACTTGGTCGGCACCGTGACGAACTGCAGCCCGACGCCACCCTCGCGTAGGCGCGGCAGATCGACATGTCCGCGCCGGTGGCGCTTGTTTAAATCTCGGGTCCACAGACAGATGTCGGCATGCAGATCGACGACAATCGAGCCCTCGTGAAGCGCGGCAGCCTCCGCGGTGATTTCAACCGGATCAATCGATGCGACGGGATTGAGGCTCCGGTCGAGAATCCAGAACCCGACCGTCCAGGAAGCGACGAAGACGCCAAGGATCGGCCATCCGCACCAGATCAGTCCGAGCCCGGCCAGCCCAACAGCCGCTCTAGTTATCCAGGAACCCATAGTTCAAATCAAAGTTCACGCGGGAGTAGCGATCGGAGCGAAGCCCCGGCCACCGCGCTTGTCCGAGAGTCAAATCATTCGACCGCCTTGGCGACTGCGACATCCCCCCACTGTTTCCCGACGCGTGGATCCGATAGCTTGCGGAGGAGATCGACGAAGGCGGTGCGGTAGTTGGGGAATGGTGCCGTGTCCCCCTCGTCCACCGGCTCCAACAGCTCGGTGTAACCAGGTAGCTCATAGTGGGCGAGCCCGGCCTTGATGTGGTGGATGCCGTGCAGGGGCTCGTGCAACAGGGCGAGAGAGACGAAGCGCCCGCACCATGAGTCGGCGATGATGCTGCGCGTCGCGCTCCGTGCCTCATTGCCGCTCAGGCCGACATGTTCGATGTACTTTCGCCAGCTCTGCAAATTGCCTGCGATGAAAGCCGGGATGAAAAAGTTCCACCAGAACCACGGCCACAGTTCGAAGCGGATGACGCAGGTCATCGCCACACACCAAAACACGACCATGAATGCGAGCTCTCTCCAGATTTGCCTGCGGACTTTCGCATTCCGAAATCCGCCGGACCGGGCGAAGAACGCACGCCAGAACAGAAACGGTGTGTAGAACAGCCCGAAATTGAGTTCGAGAAATGCTGCGAGGCGCCGCCCCCACAGAGGTGCTTCGACTTTGACGAAGGGCCATAGTTCGACATCCTTCTCGGTGGCGAGATGCATGTGGTGCGACTGGTGCAGCACGCGGTACTTTGTAAAGCTCAGGAAGCTCACCATCCCCATGATGATCCCGTTGATATTGTTCAGCCGGCGGTTCTTGCGCAGCAGGCCGTGGGAGGCCTCGTGGAACGCGATCAGATAGGCGTGCATCAGGTGGCTGGCAAGAAGCGCGAGCGGCACCGTAAGCCAGATCCACCCCTTGGCGACACTGATGCCCAGCACTAGCTGAGTCACATAGAAAATGACCGAGACTAGGGGGAATGCGGCTCGGCTGGCCCATGGGATGTAGTAGGCAGGAGGGGTCTGGGACGACACTGGTGATACCATGCTAGCGGGTTGGGCAGACGGCTGAGACACTTGATTGTGAGGGGTGGATTTGGAAGGAGAGAGGCGCATTGTCCGGAGTGCAGGAGGCGCGCCATCCTAGCTCTAGCAGATGAAATTGTCGAGGAGAGATGGCTTGGCTCGCGCGCGGGGAATTTTCCGCGATGATCCACCTAGATGCAAAGTGCATGAGCACCCGCCGCCCAAGTTTTCCCAACACCCGAAGTCGTCGCATCTTGCATCGCGCCGAGAGCAGTTTCACAGTCGGTCTCCCCGCCTAAGCACCAACCGATGATCTCCGAGCTACTCGAGCAATACACCCACTACCACCGGCTCGTCGCCTCCACGCAACTTGTCCTAGCCATGTTCGGTATGGGCATTGTGACCCACCCCCGCGCCTTCCTGGAGATCGCGCTGGAGCCGAAACCAATGATCGTCGGCATCCTGTTCCAGCTAGTCGGCATCCCGCTTCTCACCGTGGCGATGGTCTACTTCATCGAGTTGCCCCCAGAGATCGTAGTGGGCTTTTTCATGGTGGCCGCCATGCCGGGCGGATCGATGTCGAACATCTACACCTACCTAGGCAAAGGCAACGCGGCGCTGTCGGTCGCATTGACCGGGGTGATGACACTGCTCGCCCTCGTCACCGCGCCGCTGATCCTGAAGATGTTCGCCGCCGAACACATTCCGCCGGAGATCACCATGCCCGTGGGCACGATCATGAGGGAGATCTTCGTGTTCCTCCTGCTGCCGCTCGCCATCGGCATGGCACTCGGCCGCCGCCTCCCCGTCCGCTCAGCCATGCTGATGTCGAATTGGACGGTGCGCGCCAGCCTCGTGGTGCTCGGGATTCTCGTCATCGGCTCGCTCGGCAGCGGGAGCATCGATTTCACCCTCTACGGCCCCCGCATCCCGCTGCTCGTATTCCTCTACTGCCTCGTCATCCAGATCATCAGCCTGCGCGGCTCGCGCCACGTATTGAAGTTCTCCCTGAGCGACTCCACCGCGCTCGGGATCGAGTCGACCATGAAGAACATCAACCTCAGCCTGCTCATCGCCGCCTCGCTATTCAGTCTCGAGGGCGACAACTCGAACTTCGGCGCCGGCGTCCTCTTCGTCCTCCTACTCTACGGCGGCATCAGCCTGGGCGTCGCGGCCGTCCCTGCCATCACCAGCATCCGCCATATCAAGAGGGCGTCTAGGGACGAGGACGCGGGCAATGAGATCTGAGGCGCTTCTCAAGAATCGAGCCTCAAATGACAAAAAATGCGGCAACAATGGGCAAAACTGCTTCAAAGTAGCAAAATGACAAAACGTTCACTAGATTTCGCCATTTCGTACTAAGATACTGATTCATGAAAACACTTTCCTTCCTTACCGCAGCACTCGTCACTCTCGGTGCGGGGTTATTTTATCTCTCGACCACCACCGAAGCTGACGAGCCCGCCCCTCAAAAAACGATCAAGGCGAACGAGGATGGACTGAAACTCAACGGTTCCGCAACAAGGGCAGTCTTGGCCGGGACAGTGAAGGTCTACCAGGTAGGGCTCTATGTCGCCAATCCGACCAAGGATGAAAAGCTGATCTTCGCTGACCGCAAGAAAAAGCGCGTTCAAATCAAGATGCTGCGCGAAGTCACCGGAAAGAGATTTGATTCCACGATCAGAAAGAACATTAAAAGGAACTATTCCGACGCCGAGCAGAAAAAATACTCGAAGCAAAACGAACAATTTTTGAACTGCTTCGTTGAGAAAATTCTCGCAAAGAATAGCGTCGTGGATATCGATTTCATCCCAGGCAAAGGGACCGAGATATTGATTGATCGGAAAAGGGTCGACTTGATCCCGGGCGACGAATATTATCATGTTCTACTCCGGCTCTGGATCGGAGATCCCCTGCAAAAGTCGATTAAAGAGGGTCTGCTGAAAGGCGAACCAAGCTAAAACATGAACCATACCCGCCAGATTCTCTTATTGGTGATCAGCACTTCCCTGCTGTTCTCAGGCTGCTCTACCTACTCGAAGATGAAGGGCAAACGGGGATCAGCACTGACTGAGACCGCAACACAGAAGCAGCTTCAAAAATCACTGAGGAAGGATTCTGGCCAACCACTCTTACAACTTGGTAATCTCCTCGATGCGGCAGATACGGCACGTTTGAAGCTACAGGCTTCCCCGGCGAATACCCTCGCCCAAGCAGACTACAATTTCGCGGTCAGCCGGGTCGTCGAAATCGTCGAGGAGGAGAAGCTCGCCCTCTGGGACACCCCCGCCGCATGTGCATCCGCTACAGGTGAAGGCTGGAGCCTCAGTCTAAATGTGCCGAACTCGCGACCTGAGTACCATCCTTCCAAATTCCAGTTATTACCTGCTGATCGGTTCGAGTTCAAAGGGAAACTTATAGGTGAAAGAATACTCAAACAGGGACTCGGGGCACCAATCGTCGCGGTCGGAAAGGACTTGGACTACACGGCAATTGATGAGTTCGCTCTGGGAAAACAAATATTCTATGGCATGACTGCCGTGATCCGATTTGACGGTAGGAATTGTAACCTGAACCTCATCGACCCGCTCGAGAACGAGACTATAGATCTCGATGGTCACAGCTACACTCTAGGGGCTGATTTCCAGGCTCCCCTTGCACTAGGCCTTGCTGAAATGAGTCCGAGAAAGAGAGAACTCGGAGGAATGTTCGCGCCTTCCAAGGACAAGTACTCGGCGCGATTGTCGCGACTCCAACCTTATAATTCTGAAAAGATCCCTATTCTATTTATCCATGGTCTGGGGGACTCACGCGCGACGTGGTTGCCCATGATCGACTTCCTCAGGCAGGATGCAAATATTCGGCAACACTACCAGTTCTGGTGTTTTAGCTACCCGACCGGTCTCCCCTACGCGCTCAGCACGGCCCACCTCCGTAGCCAGCTAGACAAATTCTCGCAACGCTATCCAGACCACAAAGACATCGTCGTCGTCGGCCACAGCATGGGCGGAATGATTAGCCGCCTGCTGATTACAGACAGCGGTATGAAAATCTGGGATGCCGTCTACGACAAACCGCCCGGGGAGATGCCCTTCAGCGAGGATACCCGCCAGACGCTTAGCGATGCCCTCATTTTTGAGGCACGCCCAGATATCTCCCGCGTCATCTACGCATCCGCCTCCCACCGCGGCAGCGACAAGGCCACCAATGTCCTCGGCCGGCTCGGCGCAAAGATCATCGGGGATCCGATAGCTGAAAGTGCGCTTACTAGAGAGGCGATCGAGTACGCCCGCGAGATCCCCTCACGCCCGAAAAAAGATCACCTGCCGAATAGCGTCGATGCCCTCGATCCTGACAACATGTTCCTGAAATTGGTCGATGCCCTCCCACCCAAGAGCGGGATCCCCTACCACTCGATCATCGGGGATCGCGGCAAGGGAGGCAATCTCGACCACTCCAAACCAGTGAGCAGCGACGGGATCGTTCCCTACTGGAGTAGCCACTTAGATGGGGCCGCGAGCGAAGTGATCATACCGAGCGGTCACTGGTCGATTCACCACGAGCGCGGGATGGAGGAGACCAAGAAAATCCTGCTCCAACATCTGCAATAGCCCACCAACTCGTTTTTCTGATGCCGCCCCCTACTGCGACCAAGTCGCGCCAATTTGATGACGGCGACGCGGCGATCCTGGTCGAGCGTCGCATCGACCCGATGGGTGCCGTCGAGGCCTTGTATTCGGAGCGCGATTCCGAAATCGCGGAAGCGATCGTCAACAGCTTGAGCCGCCGGATCTTCGATAGCGAGCTCCCCGCCCCTGCAAACCGCCTGAGGCGTCGCGTTGCGGGGGGGATTTTCAAGTTTTTGAAAGCTACCACCCGCCAGCAGACAAAAACTGACGCCAGCGGCAATGAAGTCATTGCCTACCACAACCCGATTCTGAAACGATCGGGTCACCCGTATGCGATGACCCTGCTCGAACCATCGAGCGCGCAGTCGGCAAGTTTCGTCGAAGGCGGAGATCCGATGAATGCGCCCTACATGATGATCTGCCCGGAGATCTCACAGAATTCCGGCAGATGGGATCGGGTTCTTCTTGCCTCAACGCATGGCCAGGACGTCCAGCTACGATTCATCTTGGAGGCCAGGGCGACCCTCGCCGCGGCAAAGCGTCGTCTCGATCAGGGGAAATCAGTGAGGCTAAAGGCTGCTGCTGCCGGAACCGGGCTCAACATGATCCTCGTCTTCGACCGCCTCGCGCGCGAGGGATACGACCCATCGCTCATCAGCGCGACGATCACCGACCGCTGCCCGCACAACGTGATCAAGTCCAAGCGTCTGCTGTCGAAACTCGCGACCACGAGCGTGCATTTCAACGATTCCGGCGTCGCTAGCGGGATCTGGGCCAGGGAAGAAGATCTCCTGGCCGCAGAGCATGATGACAGTGAACCTTTCGACATTGTCACCCTCGTCGGTATCCTCGAATATTTTCGCGGCTTCACCTCCGGCTCCATGGAGGAGTTCCACAATCACCCCATCGTGGGTGACGCGTCTGAAGCCGAGCAGCTGATCGCAAAAATTGGCAATTCGATCGCCACCTCCGGCGCCCTGATCGCGAATACCTACCGGACAGAAATCGGCGGGCGCATCCTGGAAATCTTCGGCAAACAATTGCGCTATCGAACCCAAGAGGATCTGCATCAGCTTCTAGCGACGGCCGAATTCGCCCCATTGCACACGACGGGCAGCGGCAATATCTACGACGTAGAAGTCTACGAAAAGCGCTAATTACGGCCTGCCGGAATTCGGCTAGGGAGCTTCAGTTTTTTCGCCGAGTTCCCTTGTCCACTGCCCACCTACTTGTGGATCCCACAGGCGGGAGAACAGATGCACGAGGGCTGCGCGGTAGTGTGGGAAGGGAGGAATCTCGTCATTGGCCTCCGGCAAGAGCTTGTCCACGTGTTCCGGTAGATCCCCATGAGGAATGTTGCGCTTGATGTGGTGGACTCCGTGCAAGGGCTCGTGAAGCAACGTCACTGAAAACACACGCCCGAGCCAAGTGTTTGCCACAATACTGCGCGTCGCGCTCTTGGAGGTGTTCCCATTCAAGCCGACATGCTCGATATATTTGCGCCAGCTCTGCAAGTTGGCTGCGATGAATCCAGGGATAAAATAGTTCCACAGGAAGAACTGCCACAGATTGAACCGGGCGACAATGTAGTAGGTCACGGCCCAGAACAAAACCGTCGCCGCACCCTCGATCCAGATCTTGCGACGTACCCGCTTGTTCCGAATCGGAGAATCTCGTTTGAAGAATACCCGCCAGAAGAGGAAAGGCGTGAAAACCATGCCAAAATTCAATTCGATGAAGGCCGCTAGCCGCCGCGCCCAGCGGGGCTTGGTGGGGTCGACGAAGGGCCAGAGTTCAACATCCTTCTCGCCAGCTAGATGCATATGGTGAGTCTGATGCGTGACCCGGTAGAGCGTAAAACTGATGTAACTTCCGATCCCGAGGAGCACCCCATCGATCTCGTTCATGAGGCGTCCTTTGCGCAGGGATCCGTGCGTGGCCTCGTGGAACCCGATCAACAGCCCATGCATCAAGTGGCTAGCTACTAGCACCAGCGGGATCATCAGCCAGATCCAGCCCTTGTAGACACTGAGAGCGAGCAGCGCCTGAACCGAATAGAATGTGAGCGTCACCATCGGGAACGCTAGGTGGCTGATCCAGGGTTTAACCGGCTGGTACTCGATTGTCTGTTCTGCCGCACTCATACGGGAAGGTTACGACGAGCAACTATCCGGAGACGCGCAAACTTTCGCCAGAACCTGTCGGTAGAGCTGATCGAGTTCTTCGAGATCCCCACGCGGGACAACCGATGGGCGGAACAGCCAAACAACCTCAAATTTGTCGTCGTCTTCGGTGAGTTCACAGCCGAGATCGAAGCGCACCGTCCCGGTCGATCGCGTGCGCAAGCGCGTCGATATTCCCGGCAATTCAATATCTGGGATCGGGTGGTTCTGTAGGGCAAAACGGGTGTCGAAGATCGCATGGCGATCAGGCGAAGAGCTCTCGCCCAATAGGGACGCCAGTTCGGCAAACGGGATTTCGTGGGCGAACGCGTCCATGGTATGTTCCTGCACCTCCTTGACGTGGTCAGAGAACGCACGACCCGGATCGACGTAACCGCGCAACGGGACCACGCCGGCAAAGTACCCCACCGTCTCTTTTACGCCAGCGTCGCGGCGGTTGGCCACTGGCGTCCCCACAATAACATCGTCGACGCCAGTCCACCGATGCAGGGCGAGCTGAAAGGCGGCGAGGAGCGTGTTGAACAGGGTTGTCCCCGTGCTCCGAGCGAGACTCCGAACGGCGGTCGAGAGATCCGTCGGCAGCTCGGTGACCCACTTCTCCAAGCGCCCGGTTTTGTCACCACCCGAGGCCGCTGCATCGAGAAGGCGACGTGATCCGGCGAGGCGATCTTTCCAATAGGCAGCGTGTTCCTCGATCGCAGCCGGGGTCCAACGCGCGCGCTCAGCCGCACCCCACTCGGTATAGCTGGTTCTCAGTTCCGGCAGGGACTGGCGGATTCCAGAATTCTCCCCGATCTTTCCCAAATCGATCTCGCCCGTGTCCTGGAGTTCGAGGATATACGCCGTACACAAATCCTCGACAACGGCACCCAGCGTCCATCCATCTGATATAGCGTGGTGCATCGTTAAGGCGAGCACGAAGTCATCCTCACCCCGGCGCAGCATGTCGAGGCGGTAGAGCGGTTCGCGCATAAAATGAAACGGTTTCGCGAACCCCTCCAACATGATCTCCTCGATTGATTCCGGTCGCGCCTCCTCCTCGGTAAGCTCCCGATAACGCAACACCGTTTCGCCGGTGCTGCGCACGATCTGCAATGGCCGATCCTTGCCGGGAAGGAACGAGGTGCGCAACGCCTCCTGGCGTTCAACAACTCTCGCGACCGCCCCTTGGCAATGCTCGAACGTGATCGGCCCCTGGATCTCGAAGAACGAACAGACATGGTTCGCAGGATCACCGGGGGGCACAGGCGACGTCTCCCACAACTCTCGTTGCGGTAGCGTCAGCGGATGTAGACGTGCCTGTCCGGTCTTTATCCACCGCTTGAGGCGGGCACGGGGATCTTCGTTTGCCATAGTAATCGGGACTAGCTCGGGGCGGTCTCCATCGGATTATCTTCCATCAGGCTATCCAGATCCTCATCGGAGATCGCATCGAGATCGACTTCCTCCATCTCGACCGCTTCTTCGACCTCGGCAGGCGCAACGTCGCTGGCTGCCTTGGCCTCGCCTGCAGCGTCACCGCCAATGTGGTCGGAGATCAACACCCCGATTTGCCCGATCGTCCGAGCACGCATGAGGCTGGTTGGAGGCAAGGTGACACCGATCGAGCTCTCGATCAGGTTTTCGATCTCAACGCCCATCAGGGAGTCTAGTCCGAGGTCGGTGAGTGGCTGATCCTCGCGCAAGGTGTCCGGCTTGACCCTGAGGACAGAGCCGACCACATCCTGCACAGCCTCAACAATGACGCCGAGGCGCTGGTCGGCCGGTGCAGCATCAATCTTGCCGCGCCAGTCCCCTGCTCCAGAACCGGAGTCATCGACCTCGACCCCGCCCGCGAACACGCGCTCGAGGAGTGGATTGTCGCCGAGCCCGCGCATCGTCTGGCGCCATTTGGCCCAGTCGACACGGATCGCAGCGGCCTGCGGAACATTGGCATCGAGGAAGGCTTCGAGTAGCGCAGTAACCTCGGGCGGTTCGATCGTCTTGGTGCCTTGGCGAGCTAGGAACTCGGCGACCTTCTCGTTGCGCGCCACATAGCCTTCACCGCCGAGGGCACCCCAGTTGACCGTGAGGCCAGGGAGCCCTTTCGCATGGCGATAGTGGGCGAGCGAGTCGAGGAAGGCGTTGGCGGCAGAGTAGTTACCCTGTGCCGGGTTTCCGAACACGCTGGAGATCGAAGAGAACATCACGAAACAATCGAGATCCATGTTCTCGGTCTGCTCGTGGAGCAACCACCCACCGACAGCCTTCGGTGCGACGACCGACTCGAATCGCTCCGGTGTCAGATCGGCCAGCGGCGCGTCATCGATGACCATCGCCAAGTGGAATACGCCCTTCAGCGGATGCCCGGCAGCCTTGATGTTGTCGAAAGCTTTCTCCACGTCGGCAGCAGAGCTCACATCGGCTGCCTCGATTACCACGTCGGCACCGAATCGCTTCATGTGCTCGACAAACTCGGTCGCACCAGGCGTCTCGAGCCCCCGGCGACCGGTCAGCACGAGATGGCGGGCACCACATTCTACAAGCCAGTTGGAGAGGACCTTGCCGAAGCCTCCAAGTCCACCAGTGATGAGATACGTCGCTTCTGGATCGACTTGAAAGTCCGGACGTGGCACTTCACCACGACGGACAACGAACGGGTCAGCGAACGAGATGACGACTTTGCCGGTGTGTTTGCCAGCCGCCATCAGACGGAAGGCTGCATCAACACGACTTGCCGGGAACGTCCGGTATGGCAGTGGCGTCAGTGCGCGTTTCTCAAGCAGGCCATTGATCTCCCCCAGCAGATCGCGGGTCAATTCCTCGTCACCCGCAAACACAGCATCCATCGCCACGACGTGGAAGGACGCATTCTTTCGCAGTGACCAGAGCGGCAGGCGCGAGTTCATGTAGATGTCGCGCTTGCCAATTTCGACGAAGCGGCCGTACTCTGCGAGACATGAGAGCCCCATCGGGATCGCTTCAGCGGCGAGAGCGTTCAGGACAACATCGACTCCGCGACGATCGGTCAATTCCATCACGCGCTCGGCGAAGTCACCACGGCGTGAATCGATCACCTCTGCGACACCCAGAGTTTTCAACAGTTCGCGCTTAGCCGGGCTGCCAGCAGATGCGATGACGTTGGCTCCGAGGTGGTGGGCGATCTGGATCGCAGCCATGCCAACTCCACCAGCACCAGCGTGGACCAAGATCCACTCGCCGGCGCGCACGCGGGCGGCCTGGTTGAGAGCATGCCAAGATGTCATGAACACGACCGGGATGGTCGCTGCCTCCTCGTAGGAGATCCCCTCTGGCAGGCGCACGACATCGGCGCTGCGCGCTATGCTGTGCGTGGCGATACCGAAGGTGGCAAGGCCGTAGACGTCATCCCCGACGGCAAGATGATCGACTCCTTCGCCCACGGCGACGACTTCGCCAGCGACCTCGTCACCATACATGCGGGCGTCAGCGGTCTCCGCAGGATAGAGCGCGAGCGCTTTCAAAACGTCGCGGAAGTTCATGCCAGCCGCCTTCACCTTGATCAGGACTTCGCCCTTAGCTGGCTGCTCTTGGACAAACGGTGTGAACCGAAGGCTGTCGAGGATGCCACGCTCCCGCGAGTTCAAGCGGAGAGGAATTTCTGGATCGAGCGGCTTCTCTGCCAACGGGAGCCCACGTGAGAGTCGTTGCACGTAACGAGCCTCATCCCTGAGGGCGATCTCGCGCTCGACCGCCTCGTCGATCAATTCGGCAAACAGTAGTCCCGCGTCAGTCGCTGATACGGTTGGCGACAAGTCGATGCTGCGCCAGGTGATGCCCGGATTCTCGCTGAGCATAACCCGGTAGAGGCCGATTGCCGGAGCTTGTCCGACCGCTACGGAATCGAGGTTGCGACCAACCGGTTGCGCTCCGCGCGTCACCAGATCGACGCCAACCCCACCCGCTGGAGCAAAGTCGCCGAGCGCATGAGCAAAGTTCAACAAGGCAGTGATTCCGGCCATCAGCTTCGAGCCATTCTCACCGAGCTCATCGCCGGAGCTCCATAGGTAGACCAGTCGTTGCGGCGAATCGTCCTCGTTCCAGGATTGGAATAGCTTGCCCCAATCTGCGGCATCATCAGCACGAATTGTGTAGTTGTCGCCATCCTGATTGTAAGCATCGCCACGAGACACGACCCGGCAGCGCGCACCCGCTGCAGCCAGAGCATCGGCGACGCCTTTGCCAACCTCGTCATCTTCTGCGAACAGCACCCAAGACTTCTCTTCGAGTTCGACCGGCTCTTGCCCGCCCTCCTCGACTACTGGTTCTTCCCAAGCCTTGCGCGCGAGCAGACCGATCTGACCTTCCCCACCTTCGGGTCCGATCATTCCCGAGATCGACTTCGTCTCTTCGAAGCCGACGCCATCGAGGACCTCTATCCACTGCTCGCGTTTGAGCAATGGTTGGTCCGGACGGAGGTCGCGGTCGGAGAAACTCCACCAGCCACTAGTGAGACCGAACACCGCCTCGGTCCAGAGCTGCGGCGTGGCGAGATCCATGAATGCAAGCGTCCCGCCCGGCACCAGTAAATCACGCAGATGAGCGACCGTTACCGTCACGTCAGAAACCGCGTGGATCACGTTAGTCCCCACGATCATGTCGAAGCTGCCGAGCTCGAAACCCTGATCTTCCGGAGGCTTCTCGAGATCGTAGACCTTGTATTCAATTTCGGAATCAAACGGATTTAGCTTCTGCCCAGCCGCGGAGAAGAAACCCGCCGAGACGTCGGTGAAGGTGTAGCTGTGCAGATCGCGCTCAAGCTGTGGCAGCACGTAGGCGGCCAAGCCTCCGGTTCCGCCACCGACCTCGAGGATGCGCAGTCCGCGCCCCTCTGGAAGTCGCCGCGCAGTCTCTTTGACCGCAGCAGAAAAGCCGGTCATCCAGTGGCTAGAGAACAGACCGTCGCCATAGAAATGCTCGAGGACGTCGGCGTTCTGACCGCCGAACAGGGTCATCACCGCCTCCTCTTCCCCGCGCATGATCGGACCGAAAGCGGCACCGGTGGCGATGCAGAGAACGCCCTCGGGGATATGCCCCGGGTTCTTCGTGTAAAACTCGCGCCGCACCTCCGGCTCAGACTCTGCCAGAGCTTGCATCGCCGGAGTTGCTTTCCAAGCTTCACCGTCTGCCTCCAGCAGATTGCGCTTGGCCATCTTCTCCATCAGGCGTGTGAACACCCGCAGCATCGGCTCGGCGACTTTTAGGGTGTCGGCGTCGAACGCCTCCGCACCGGAAAGGTCGATCCCCATCTCGCGCAATCCGCAGGCGACCTGCGCGGCGGCGAGATCATCTTCCGCGGCCATCACAGCTTCCAGACGACCCTGTCCACGCATGCTCAACACGTCGTTGAGCCCTTGCGCAACTGCATCGCTCAACTCGGAGAGAGGTCCAGGTTTGATCGGCATGCGAGAGACCGTAGACTCCGCGCGCTCCCAATCGACGTGGTAGACCATGTCGCGGGTTCCGCCCGACGAACCGGCTTTGCGCACAGCGCTCATGGCGACTGCGCGGAATCCGTCGACGAGGACACACGGCTTACCCTCCTCATTGTAGAGGCCGATGCGCCCCTCGATGAGTTCTTCGTTGCACTGCAACACTTCCGAACTGACACGGCTCGAGGCGCCAGGCGATTGCACGTAGAGGATGCGGGCGAAGCGAACTGGCAGCTTCATCCCAGCACGGCGATCTTCGATCGTGCGAGCCCCGGCTGAAAAGACATGCAGCGCAGCGTCCAGAAGGACCGGGTGAAGGGCGTATTCCGATTCGCGTTCGGCGGCAGCCTTGGTCAATTCGACACGGCCAGACGACTCTCCGCCACCAGCACTTAATTGCTTTGCAGCCCGGAATTGTGGCCCGTAGTTCAAGCCGAGTCCGGTCATGTAATCGTAGAATTCGTCAGGATCGACCTCCTCGACACCAACCCCTGGCGCTGCCCAGTCGCTTTCCATGAACGACGACTCGACGCGCTCGGCGCGCATCGAACCGACAACGTGCTGGGACCAGGTCTCCGACGGCTCGAAGCGGCTCTGGATACTAAACGTCCGCTCCCCCCGATCGTAGCTCAATTCGAGGATAAGCCCGACCGGAGGGTCGGACATGATCAGCGGCTTGCGAATCTCGAAATCCTCAATCGCGAACGGCTCCCCGTCGAACAGGTCGACGCCGGCCTCGAGCGCCATATCGACGAAAGCGGCGGCCGGGAAAACGATATGCGTATCGACTTGGTGGTCACGCAAGAAAGACATGTGGCGTTCGTCGAGACGCGTGATCCACGTAGGCGTCGCGCGTGGCAGCCGGATGTCCAAGAGACCCCTGCCGCCGTTCCCTAGGCGCCCGCTGCGGTGCTCGGCTCCCTCGTTCCACCAGCGTTCCTTATTCCAGGCGTAGGCCGGCAGCTGGACGAGATTCCGCGATGGGGTCATCCCATTGAAATCCAATACGACACCCTGGCGGTGCAACTCCAGCGCTGCGTCGAGCGCAGAACCGTGCTCGCGCTCGCGGCGCGCGGAAGACACCACCGGTGCCTTGGTTTCCCGCTCGGCAAGACACTCGTTGATCGACATCGCCAGCGCCGGGTGGGCACTGATCTCAAGCCAGACGTCGATACCGTGATCCGCAAGCGAGTTCACGGCGGAAACGAACTGCACCGGCTGGCGGATACCGCGCGCCCAGTGATCAGCCGTGCAGTCGACGCCATTGCAACGCTCACCACTCACCGTGCTGTAAAACGGCACGGTCTCCTCCTGCGGTTTGAGGTCAGCCAGGGCGGATTCCATCGCATCCGCAGCTGGCTGCATCATGGCGTGGTGGAATGGGTGGTCGACACGAACGAAACGTGCGAACACTTCTTTGCTGTCGAGCTCTGCCTGGACTTTCTCCAGCGCCTCCTTCGGTCCCGAAAGCGTCAGCGAGCGCGGGCCGTTGAAGGCTGCGATCGAGATGTTTTCCGGATCGTGCCGGGAGATGAGGTCGCTCGCGTCTTCCTCGTTGATACCCACCGCCAACATCGTGCCTTCGCCGCGGGCGCATTCGTGCATCACTTGAGAGCGCAGAACGATGACGCGCGATGCTTCCTCCACGGAGAGAATCCCCGCGACGCAAGCCGCGGCGATCTCGCCAACGCTGTGGCCAGCGATCGCCTCGGGCATCACACCCCATGACTTCCACAACTGCGACAACGCATACTGCATTGCAAAAATCGCTGGCTGACCGATCTCGGTCCGCTGCAGGCGAGTGCTCTCCTCGTCTCGGCCGAGTTCCTCCATCAGCGAAAAGTTCGCGTGCTTGTCGATCGCCACGGCGCACTCCAGGAGCGCCTCGCGAAATACGGGCTCGGCCTCCATCAGCTCGCGGCCCATACCCCACCACTGAGGTCCCTGACCACTCATCACGAAACCGACCTTGAGCGGGTGCTCGGGCGCCGGGGCAAAATCGATCCGCACCGTTGGACTGACGTCTTCAGTCCCGACCGTGCGCAGCTCAGCCGCGAGGTTCGCAGTCGAGTCCGAGACGACCGTCAACCGGTACTGGTGATGGTTGCGACGCACCCCGAGGCTGTAGACAAGATCCGGCAGCAACGGCGCACTGCCGTTGGCAGCCCCATGGC